>JAZANC010000125.1:0-6827 GCA_036228805.1 Thermoplasmatota archaeon | reverse complement strand
TTCATAGTCGGGGCTATGAGCCCTGGTCCGTCCCTAGCAGTGGTCCTCAGAAATACTATGTCAGGGGGACGGAGGCAAGGCGTTGCAACAGGAATCGGTCACGGCATTGGTTTCGGAGTGTATGCTTTCCTAGCAGCATTAGGAATTGCGACGGCCCTTTCTCTGCATGAAAGCACTGAGATAGTTCTGAAATGGGGGGGGACCTTGATCTTGGTATGGCTTGGTGTGACTTTCATCAGTCATGCTGCAAAGGGCCCAGTCGAACATAAAACAGAAGATGACCACGGTCCTTCTGACGTGAGTGGTTTTCTCCAAGGATTCCTGATAGCGCTTTTTAATCCAAAAATTCTGGCGTGGATGCTGGCCCTTTATGCTCCCTTCATAGAGTCTGATGTAAGCATGCAGACGCTGATTGGAATGGGCCTGCTTGGGATGACAATTGATGGCACGTGGTATGTGACGGTGGCTACAGTACTGACTCGAGGAGACTCGGTTGAGAAATTGAGATCTAATTCACATATCATCGATGGGGCGATGGGGTTACTCATGTTCGTATTTGCAGGGTTATTGGTAACCGGTGCACTCTGAAGGGATCAAACGATCGATACGCCGATGGGGTCTTGGGGAGACGCGTGGCCGGAGAGACGTGGCAGAGACGGGGGAGCCGGGTGATTCCATGACAAGTGGAAGCGTCAGATCTCCTATTCGAGTGATAACGGCGGCGGCTATTTTCGATGGTCATGATGCTGCTATCGGGATATTCAGAAGAATCTTCCAATCGATGGGGTGTGAAGTGATTCACCTAGGTCATGATAGGAGTGCCGAAGATGTTGCTAAAGCAGCCATACAGGAAGACGCCCATCTCATAGCGATTACATCCTATCAAGGAGGAGCGGTTGAGATGTTCACCCATACTCGACAGATCTTGGATCAGGCTGGATTCAATCATATCGTACTCGTAGGAGGCGGCGGCGGAACGATTCTACCCTCCGAGATAAGGCACCTACGAGATTCTGGAATCGCAAGAATATACTCTCCCGATGATGGGCGGGAGCTCGGTCTAACTGGCATGGTAGAGGACGCCATTGGGATGGTCTCAGGGGTGGATCTTACTCTTTCGTCCAGATTTGATGGCATGCAAGACGTAAGTGCCGAGGACCACGGAGATGTTTCGAAACTACTTACTCTCGTTGAAAATGGAGATTCTGGACATCTTGAAGGTTATCTAAATTATGATGTGGATGGTTGTCCAGTTATCGGACTTACAGGAACCGGGGGGGCCGGTAAATCTAGTCTGACAGACGAATTGGTGTTGAGGGTACACAGGGATAACCCAGAAACAAAAATCGCACTGCTCGCAACGGATCCCACCAGAAAGAGAACCGGAGGGGCGCTTCTTGGGGACAGGATCAGGATGAACTCTCTACGAAACCCTCTTTCATTCATGAGGTCTTTTGCAAGCCGTGACAGTGGGAAGGAGCTCTCTGACGCGGTAAGTAGCGCGATTAAGGTGTGCAGATCGGTTGGATTTGATCTGATAATCGTGGAAACTAGCGGTATTGGACAGGGGGACGATGCGATTGCCTCTGTTGCGGATGTCTCTCTTTACGTGACTACCAGGGAATACGGCGCTCCGAGTCAGTTGGAAAAGCTAGCAGCATTGGATTTTGCAGATCTTGTTGTCCTCAACAAGTTTGATCGCCCGGGTGCGGAAGACGCATTGGTAGAGATTAGAAAACAAGTACGAAGAAATCGTGAAATGTGGGATTCTGATGATGCAGACATACCAGTAGTCCCTACTATAGCAAGCAGATTTGCTGATGCAGGCGTGGACCAACTATGGGAGCGTTTGTCAGAATTGTTGAATGATAGGGCTGGCTGCTCCTTTGTGGCCAGCTCTGCAAAAATGGGTCATGATGGTCTTCCTGACAGAGTACAACCGATACCTCCCTCTCGACATGGTTATCTGGCTGAGGTGTCCAACTGCATCAGGGCATATCACGAGAAAACAGAGTATGAAGCAAGTTTAGCTTCCACGATACAGAATCTAGAGAAGTCTGCAGATCAAATGGAGGCTGCTGGGCGTGATAGTGTCGCTGATGAATTACGAGAGGAGGGGGGCCGTCTGCGTGTTGAGTTAGGCAGTCGGGCACTTGACGATCTTGCTCGTTTTGATTCCATATCAGAAGCTTACTCCTCAGGGAAGACGAGTTATATCGTCAGAGGGAAGGAGATTGAAGTTAATACAACGAGGAAGACTTTGTCTGGTTTGAATCTCCCACGAGTGGCATTGCCGGATACGGAGGACTGGGGCGATCGGCTACGGTGGATTAGATCTGAAAATATCCCGGGCTCATTCCCATTTACAGCAGGGGTCTTTCCGTTCAAGAGGCAGGATGAGCTTCCAGTGCGCATGTTTGCAGGAGAGGGGTCTGCTGAGAGGACGAATGAGCGTTATCACTTCCTCGCTGGTGATCAACCATTCAATCGTCTATCTGTTGCTTTTGACTCTCCCAGCCTATATGGCCATGACCCGGTCACTCAACTCGATATATTTGGCAAGGTATGCGAGTCCGGAGTATCGATAAGCACCGTCGATGAAATGGAACGGTTGTTCGAAGGTTTCGACCTGTGCGCACCCGAGACAAGCGTCTCTATGACGATAAACGGAAACTACTGGTGGCATCTTGCAGCATTTTTCCGTGTCGCAATCAGACAACAAATTCGAGCATTTGAGAAGGAAAATGGACGTCTCCCGAATGAAGAAGAAGAGTTGGAAATCCGTAAGTTTACCTTATCCACAGCGCGAGGAACGGTTCAGGCTGATCAACTGAAAGAAGCTATGGGGCAGAATACTCTTGTGTTCAATCTTGATACTTCACTGAGAATGATGGGGGACGTTGCTGAATTCTATGTTCAGAACGGTATTAGGAATCACTACTTCGTCAGTATCTCTGGGTACCATATTGCAGAAGCTGGTGCTAATCCGATAACTCAGGCTGCTCTGACTCTCGCGAATGGCCTAACTTACGTTGAATTATTCAGGGCCAGAGGTCTTGACCCGAATAACTTCCTTCGGAATTTCTCGTGGTTCTTCTCAAATGGGATGGATCCCGAATATGCTGTGATTGGAAGAGTTGCTAGAAGAATATGGTCAATCGCTATGAGGGATCTTTATGGCGTTGATGAACGAGGTCAGAAATTGAAGTACCACATTCAATCATCAGGGAGATCACTGCACGCTCAAGAGTACACATGGAATGACTACAGGACCACTTTACAGGCGCTTTATGCTCTCGCCGATAATGCCAACTCGCTACATACCAACAGCCGTGACGAGGCCTTTGGAACTCCCACTGAGGAAACTGTGAAGGATGCAGTCGCTATCCAGTTGATATTATCGAGAGAATACGGATGGTTACAGAATGAGAATCCACTACAAGGTTCATTCGTTGCCTCCTGGCTGACGCGTCATGTAGAGGAGGAGATTCTCCGCATATTCGAGGAGATGCATCGTAGAGGAGGGGTCCTTGGGGCTCTCGAAGTCAACTATCAGCGAAACAGGATACAGGATGAGTCGATGGTTTATGAGCATAGGAAACACACTGGTGAGATTCCAATAATTGGGGTTAATACATTCCAAGATCCAGACGCTGCCAATCTGTCAGCAGATGATGCTGATTCTTTCAACATGGATGTTACTCGCTCAGATGAGGATGAGAAGAAAATGGTTATTGATCGAAATATAGCATTCCGAGAATCTCATCTTTCCGAAGCTGAAAGGGGTATTGAGAGGCTTAAGAAGACGGCTCGAGAAGGCGGCAATCTGTTCGAAGTTATGATGGATGTTGTTGAGCATTGCACCGTCGGCCAGGTCACAGAAGCACTATTCGAAACAGGCGGTCAGTTCCGGAGAAACATGTAATTCGGATGACCTATAGACAGTTATCGGCAGGTTATGTGATGTCCTCAGCACTTGTCACCGGAGCCTCTAGCGGCATAGGGTTGGAGATTGCTAAGTTACTGTCTAAGGATGTCGATCGTCTCGTCATCACAGGTAGGCGTAAGGATCTTCTCGATGAATTGGCAGATGCTCTTTCTGAACATACTGAGGTCGAAGTTGTGGTGGCTGATCTTTCAATACCTTCCGAAGTTGAACGTCTGATCAGTGTTGCTGGTGACGTCGATATTCTGGTGAATAACGCCGGATACGGGCTTTACGGTAAAATGATGGAGCAAGACAGCAGTAAAATGCTGGGCATCATAGATGTGAATATTCGCGCCCTCACCTCATTGGGGCATCACTACGCCTCATCTATGCAAAGTCGAGGCAGGGGCAGAATACTCAATGTAGCCTCAATAGCAGCCTTTCAACCCGGCCCAGGGATGGCGGTTTACTGTGCCAGCAAGGCATTCGTACTCTCATTATCTAGAGCGATGAGTGCAGAGTTGAAGAGGACAGGGGTCACAGTAACAGCCCTATGCCCTGGTTATGTGGAAACTGGCTTTCAGAGGGTTTCCGGTATGCGCCTTACGGGTGTCGAAATATGGAGTTCTCTGCCAGTCGACAAAGTAGCGAAGATAGCCGTTAGGGCGATGAGAAGGGGAAGACGCGAGGTTATTCCGGGTTTTGTCAACTGGTGGGTACCAATCTTGGGAAGAGTGCTGCCCATCAGCATCCAACTGTGGATCGTAAGGGCTTCATTGATGATGCGATAAGTCATCGCTGGCAACTTGAGCAGGCATATGTTGACCTGCCGGATTGAATATATCTCGAGACTGTGCCTTTGCAATCCCGATTGAGACACTTTTCGCCTTCTCTGCCGTAGACTTGGAACGATAATGGGAAGTAGCCGAGCGCATTATCGCCGTCAACTCCGCGATAGTCCCTCAATGTCGAGCCCCCTGCGTCTATTGCTTCTACCATGACCTGATGTATTGAGCCAACAAGCCTGTGAATACGCTCAGTTGGGCCTTTTCTTGAAGAAATAGTTCCTGCTCTCCTTCTAGGGGAGAGGCGTGCTCTGCTCAAAGCCTCACAGACGTAGATATTTCCGAGGCCCGCCACGATTCTTTGATCTAACAATGCGGACTTCAGGGGTGCCTTTCTACCAATCAAAGAGCGATTCAGAATATCTGGAGTTAGTGTGGATGGAAGGGGATCAGGGCCTAGTTTGGCTAACATCGGGTATTCATTCTCAGAACCGGGCCCTATTAGGTCGATGAAACCGAATCTTCTTGGATCGGAGTATACGGCAGTGTAGCCATTTTCAAAGTTGATTATTATCCAATCGTGTGGACCTTCGCCTGATCCGATTTCGCCGCCATGTGCGAATCTTCCAGGTCTTGTTATGACATCGTCTCGGAGGATGGTCCAGCGACCTGACATTCCAAGGTGACTGAGTAATGTCCATCCGTTATCGAAATCTATCAAGAGGTATTTCGCTCGTCTTCTCAAGGATAATATCGTTCTGCCTTGTATTTGTTCATTCAGATTTTCGGGAATGGGAAATCTGAGATCTCTTCTTCTTTTCTCAGCATTTCGTATCTTGAGTCCGAGTAGGGCCTCTTCCAATCCTTGGCGGACCGTCTCGACCTCTGGCAACTCAGGCATGACGCACGAGTCGAGAAAATAGTCATGAGGGTGATGGTCATAGTTTCCTTACAACTATGACAGAATGCTGTTCCTCGAGACCGCTGAGATCTATTCGCTCAATCAATTCCAAGTGCTCTGACTGACGGACTTTTAGTTCAGCGTCACTAAAGAGGGCCTCATCACCTCCTTCGGTCCATCGCTCACTGGCAGCTTTGATTGCAATCATCCCCAAACCTTTGGATTCGAGTAGTACACGAGTTGCTTCGATGAAAGCTGTGGTCTGATCCGGCATACTCAAATCTTGGAAAAGCCATTGGGCTCTACCTCTCAAGTAGGGTGTGATACTGTGGGGCGTACGGGCATTACCAAGAACTGGCACGATTCCAGGCCTTTTTTCGGATAATGAGATAAAATCCCTCATCATCCTTGGTGAGATGTCAATCGCAACGATATGCCCGCCATGATGGTTTCCAGCACCACACACATGGTCATGCAGATGACTGACCGTCGTACCACTTGAGGCTCCAAGATACACACAATCTGCCCCAGTAGAGGGTATCAGTTCCGAGGGGTTTGATGTACAACGGAGTAGAGTTGCTGCAACCTTGGATCTGCGAGGATCCCACCTTCTCCATTCATTTCTTCCATCTCTCTTCCTTCTTTCACCGGCTACTGAAACCCCGCGTACCGCATTTCTTGTCCACAATGAACCGCCTTCCCGACGTATCCCCCAACCTATGGAATGTGATCGAGCCATTGAGTAACCTCATTTTCTTCGAGGGGGCGAGGGGAATCTAGATCGAATCTCCTCGGACTTCTTGTGGATCTCTGCGATTTCATCTTCTGACCACGGAGAACCATCAAAGTGATCGATTCGAGATGCTATACTAGCCTTTCCAGCAAGATACCTAGCTATCTTACCTCGTACCCACCTTGGTGATCGGCTTACTTGAGGCATCGAGAAGATCACTGAACCATGCTTTGGAGGGGGTGCTCCTCGACGATGTGCCGCCATAGCAGCATGAGCACCAAGAACTTGAATCGAACCTGAAGGCATTCTTGCAAGTCTCTCTCTCCCGCCTGCTAGAACACATAATTTGGCGGCTCCGAGGGGGCCGACGAGCCTGGATAGGGTTGGCAGATGGCTCGCTGCTAGGGAACGTATCGCTTGTTCACTTAGTTCGAGGCTCTTGGCGATGCCAAGGCACCTTTCTGCTGATTCTTTCATCGC
>JAZANC010000124.1:0-17216 GCA_036228805.1 Thermoplasmatota archaeon | reverse complement strand
ACCATCATGCCGGAGGGTGAGCCCGTTGGCGATATCCGTGATCCGGACTCTCTAGACCCCATTTCGCTGGGTTTCATGTGCGGTATTGAGATACATCAGCAACTCTCTTCCGGAAAACTACATTCTCGTCAACCTAGTGCTTTGTATGACGGATCCGAAGACCATATTCTGAACTCTTCTCGACCAATCGCTAAGAGACGCCTCCGTGCAGCCCGAGGAGAGTCCGGTAAGATAGATGTCGCCGCTCGTTTTGAACAGATGAGGAATAGGACATTCGCATATCAACAGACACCTAATTCAGGACTCATCGAACTCGACGAGGCTCCCCCCCTACAGCTCGATTCCGAAGCCCTCGACACAACTTTGCAGATTTCAGCGATGTTCAACGCCGCGCCCGCCAAAAAAATCCAGACAATGCGAAAGACCGTTGTAGACGGCTCCAATACTAGTGGTTTCCAGAGAACCAGTCTAATTGCCACAGATGGAAGGCTCGAGGTCGATGGTATCGAAATAGGAATTTCTGTAATCTGTCTCGAGGAAGACTCTGCAAGAAGGTTGGGAGAAGAAACCACAGATACGGGAACGGAAGTAACTTACTCCTTGGACCGTCTCGGAATGCCGCTGGTCGAGATAGCAACGGAGCCAGACATAATATCTCCTGAACACGCAAAATCGGTTTCCTCGTTCTTGGGCAGACGACTTCGTGATACACGCAGTGTACGCAGGGGTTTGGGAAGTATCAGACAAGATCTGAATGTCAGTATCGCCTGTGGCGACAGAGTCGAGATCAAGGGTTGCCAGGATCTCGATTGGATACCTAGGATAATAAGGTCGGAAATGGCCCGTCAGATTCACTTCTATCGACTCTCAAATACCCTCAGAACCAAGCACAACTTCCCCCCTCTAGGCAGCGATAGAAGGAAGGATGATCCTTCCTTGGAGACGTCAATTAGAGAGGACACCCATCAAATCATCCAAGGAAAAATCGAAGATATCTCCGAGGTCATGACTGAGGTCGAATCAGAAATGATTTCCTCTGCATTGTCCGCCGGATCAAGCGTAATGGCGCTGGCACTACCGGGCCTCGCAGGGCATCTCGGAAGCAAGGAAAAAGATGCGAACGGCGCACAACTCCCGCGTCTTGGGAGAGAGCTATCGGGAGCCGCGAAAAGGGCCGGTGTGCAAGGCATCATTCATTCTGACGAACTTCCAGCTTATGGTCTCAAATTAGACGATGCCGACTCGATACGAACCAGACTATCATTGGAAGACTCAGACGCATTTGCAATTTGCATCGCCCCTCAATGGCAGGCAGAATTGGCATTGGACGCTGTCGCAGAACGTGCAAGAATGGCCTTTCTAAGAATCCCCCGGGAGGTTAGGAACGTTGTAATCAGAAAAGGCCAACCGGATGATGGGACTACGATGCCAATGCGTCCCCTTCCAGGTGGCGCGAGAATGTACCCGGAAACAGATGTCCCTTTGACAGATATCGACTTGAAAAGATGGAGAAGAGCCGTTGATAGCATTCCCATGACATCCAAAGAGAGGCTATCCAGGCTCGTTGAAACTGGTTTATCAGAAACTCAGGCAGAGGCAATATTGGGTGCAGAACTTGATGACCTTTTGATCGAGGCGGCGATCGAAGGATACTCAGACATTCCTCCAATTTCACCAAAGTCCATCGCAACCGCACTTCTCGATCAAACCCTCAATGAGGCATCACGTGCTGCGAACATCGAGAGAGCTGCATTTCCCATGAAAGCCCTGCTTAACACAATTCTAGCACGTGACGAGGGAGCCATAACAAGGGATGGGGTCATTCCCATTTCCGCTCTCATGGCGTCTGATCAGAAATTGCTCGATGCATCATACCATGAACGAATGTCCTGGATCAAAGTACAAGGCGAGGCCCTTGGATTCATACCAGCCGATCACACGGTAATTGAATCTGCAGTCGATGAAGCGCTTTCAGAGCATTCAGATTTAATCGAAGCCAAAGGTCTAGCCTCCATCGGCCCTCTTATGGGTCTAGTAATGGGCAAACTAGGAGGGGCAGCCGACGGAAAGGTGGTGAGCGAGATTCTGAGGCAGAAAATTAGTGAAATTTCTGAAAACTAATACTTCTCAATTACAGAATTATCAACTAACTTCTTAGACTCAACTCATAACCAAACTTTCCATGTCCAATTATCTCAAGCCGCTTTCTGTAGTTGCAGTGATCGTACTGATTCTACTTGCTCCTTCAATCAGAGACGCTTTGAAAGAAGAAGCAGCGACTTACGTCAACGATAGCGAATCATCGCACAATGGTTTACCAGAGTCTTGGAACAACTCCCAAGTCTTCTGCGTGCTTTTCCTTGATCAAGCCTCTCACCCTAAGTTCACATCCGGAGTAACCATGATTGAATCCGATGGATCGATTCTAGGAACCAACTCAGAATACAACGGTACTGGTGCTTGTGTCGGTGGCTTCTCAGGATATGAAAACGGACTCGATCTAATGAACGATGCAGTTAATTCCTCTGGAAATGACTTGGTTTACAACTCCACCGAATTTTCCTTCGGCTTGCAAATTGACTCTATTGGCAACATCGAACCATGTGACGTCGCAGAGTGTTCTGACTCTTCAGGCGCATATTGGGCCCTCTACCACAACGGGGGCGCTTCAATGGTCGGTATCAGCGATGTTATTTTGGAAGAAGCCGATGTTTTGCTATGGCAGATTGAAACCTGGTGATGAATGATATTCAGCAATCATCAAGTGCGGCATGTCATCCAGAAGAATAGGGTTCAGCCATGTACGACTTCCACAATGTCGCTTTGACTCCAAATCAGAGTCTATTGCTGAACATTGCTATCCTTTCCGTAATTGTATACGCAGTAATCCGAAGCGAGAGAAGAATAGAGGATTCTAATCCACTAGTAATGATTGGTATTCTGGCTATTTTTGGTATCGCTGGACGAATTCTTCTGGATCCATTGCCTAATTTTCAACCAGTTACGGTAATCGTATTGCTCGCAGGAATATACTACGGCGCCCCTAGAGCAGTCGCCCTCGCAGGAATAATCGCCCTAACCACCAACTTCGTTGCATTGGGACACGGTCCTTGGACGCTATTCCAGATAGCGGGCTGGGGACTCGTAGGTATAGCAGGCGCTGTATTCGCCGACTATCTGCTCAAGGATGACCAACTCCAATTGAACAGATTGGCCGTATTAGCGATAATCTCAGCCTTCGCCTTTGATTGGGTGGTCTCATTGAGCATCCTTCTCAATGCCGATGCATCAATGCTCGTCCCATACCTTCTCAATGGCTTGCTTTTCGATCTCTATCATGCCGTTGGTAACCTGATCTTCGTCGCTTGGCTTGCAAACCCCCTCTCAGATCTTATGTTACGCCATAAGATAGTGCCCAGTAGCCGCGCGGTGAATGAAGTTGCCACAAACTAACGAGACCACAATGGTAATTGTGACTAGAAAGGACCTCCAACTTTCCAAGGGCAAACTCGCAGCACAGGTCGGCCACGCTGTTATGGAATGCGCACTCAAAGCTGATCGAGTTATTCCAAAGATCCTTGACAGATACAGGAAGGAAGGCGCTAGAAAGATAGTAGTAGCCGTAAAAGATCTTGATGAGATGAAGCGACTGTATGGGGCAATCTCATCCGTCGGTATCGTATGCCATTTGGTCAGGGATGCAGGACATACCGAGATACCCCCTGGAACAATAACGGTCATGGGAGTCGGCCCCGCCCCAAGGGAAAGCATAGACGCCTTCACAAGCGACTTGCAGTTGGTTTGAAACATAAGAACGGTAACATATAGTTGCATAAGGCGAGTAATATGGTCCGGCAGATTCAGATTGATGCAGACCAGCAGACAACACTGCTCAGCAGATGTCGAGGTCTCAGAAACATCATCAAATGGCTCGACTCGATCGATAGAAGGCCGGGCCTGAGAGAACTCGAATCGCAATTATCCTCCCAAGAATTCGAAATTAATGCCTTGAAGACTTGCATAGGGTCAACCGACGACGGATATCAGAGGAACGTCATCAAGCGAACACAGCATTACGAAATCGTCGCAATCTGCTGGAAACCTGGCCAGCTAACTCCTATTCATGACCACAAAGGCAGTGATTGCGCATTTTTGATACTCGAAGGAATATCCACAGAGCGCATATTCGAGATCGACCAATCCGGAAAGGCCGTACACACGTCCACAAGACTTTACTCACCGGGCGAAATATGTGCTGCAGAGGAGCCTGACATCCATCAAGTCATCAATGAGCAGGAGACTGAGCTAGTCAATCTCCACATATACACGCCCCCACTTAGTGAATTCACGATCTATGCTTCTGCAGAGTGACTGGACTCCGCTTTGTATCCATCATACACTTCTCTGAAGAGCGCAATATCCGACTCAAATGAGTCCGGGGGCAACGGCCCGAAGGAGAATCTGAAGAATCGAGAATACGGGCTTTCATAACCCGGATCCTTTGAGTGAGGCCTGTCCATATCGCAATCGCTGGCGCAGAGAATCGCCGCACCGTGCTTGAAAAGTCGTTTATTCAACTCACCACTTGTCATGCCCTCAGGTAACTCAAGCCAATGGTAAAACCCACCATCTCCCGTGTATACGCCCAATCCCATGTCTTCGAATGCCCTACCATAACGTTCCCGTTGCCAGTTGTAGTGCTGCTCTACAGCCTTGCGTGCCTTATGCACTCTCTTTGGCTCAAGGAGCTTGACAGCATAGTGCTGCGAAGGATGACTGACGCCACCCATTCCAAAGCTCGAATAATTCGCCATAGTCTCTATATTCGTTTTACTTGCGATAATCCAGCCTACACGAATTCCAGGTGATTGAAGCCCCTTCGTACAAGCCCCTGCGAGGAATATGTTGCTCGAGTCCAGATCCTTAACAAACTCAATCCCGCTCACTGACGGGGAGTGGAACATTTCGTATGCTTCGTCAAGTAAAAGTCCGTTACCAGGTTTTTCAGCCAATTCTATCAGATCCCTCAACTCATCCCCCCAACGAGTTTGACCAGATGGGTTTTGTGGGTTTGAGATGACCGGCATCAGACCCACCTCATCAGGAATCCCTGAACGATCAAAATAATCTGAATTGAGGGGGTGGAAATTGTTCTCTTTGGTGTATGCGACGGTCTCGTAAGCAGTATTCGTTTGAGTTAGTATGTCCAGATAAGCTGGCCATTCTATACTTCCAATCCTTACTTTGACATGCTCTTTGAGGAATGCCATGACCGTGTAAATACCAGGTCTACCACCTGCAAAGACCATCACGTTATCAGGAGTGATCGAAGAGCCGTATTGTGAATTGTAGTATTCCACAATCGATTCACGCAACATTGGGTGCCCCCAGGCTTTGGGGTAGAATCGATCTTCCCAAGTCACTTCGACGCTATCAGGAAGCGACGGACCGTCAAATTTCTCAAGTGCTCTAGTTAGCGGAAAGCCCTGTGACCAGGGATGCGTTCCCTCATCGCCCATGAACTTCCCAAAACTGTCTTTGAAAGCGTAGAGGGTCTCGTATATTCCCATGGGGGGGCAGTTGTCTGAAAGGAAGAAATGAGTTCCCACTGAAGATTTACCACTAACCGCCATGACTTCGCGAGGAGATCAAGATAAATCATCATGCCCCCCTCATAGAAATCTCAAAACCGCGCAATAACCACACGAACATCCTATTTGGTTGAGTCAATCCGCTGTGTGCGTGAGATACGCTGCCAGTGATCGAGTTGACCTCAGAAGCGACACCGTCACACAACCAACCCCAGGCATGAGAAGGGCAATGGCTGAAGCCGATGTCGGCGATGATGTACTGGGTGACGATCCTACCGTGATCGAACTCCAGAATAGGTTAGCGAGTCTTACAGGAAAGGATGCTGCGCTCTTTGTTCCTTCTGGCACGATGTCAAATGCGATTGCGATCAGGGCACAGACGAACCCAGGCGACGAGATAGTAGCTGAAAGACACAGCCACATCTACGTCTACGAGGGCGGAGGATACGCAGCATTGTCCGGATGCTCGATAGCACTCGTCCCGGGCACCCGGGGAATAATGCGTCCAGAGGATGTGAAAAGCGCCATTCGGAAAGGAGATGGGAGTCTTGGGCACTACCCAAACGGCACATTAGTATGCGTCGAGAACACATCTAACCGTGGAGGTGGCGCGATTTATTCACAGGAGACAATGGATTCGATATGCAAGATCGCTAAAGATAACAATTGCAACTCTCACTTAGATGGCGCTAGGATGTTCAATGCTGTAGTCGCCACAGGAACTTCTCCGGAGAGAATGACTCGCGATTTTGATACTGTTTCGATCTGTCTCTCGAAGGGCCTCGGATCCCCAGTGGGATCGGTCTTAGTGGGCTCGAATGAAACGATTCGACTTGCGCACAGATGGAGGAAGATGTTCGGCGGCGGTATGCGACAGGCAGGAATCATCGCTGCAGCCGGCATATACGCCTTAGAAAATAATGTGGAACGCCTTATTGAAGACCATGTTCACGCCCATAAATTGGCAGAAGCCATCAACGACATGGAAGCCTTCACCATAGATATGAAATCGGTTGAGACAAATATGATTTACATTGGAACAGTTGGAAACAACGCAGAACGCATCGTCGAGAAATTATCAGAAGACGGCATCGATGTGCTTTCCATAGATGAATCAAATATCCGTGTAGTAACGCATCTGCACATAACGCCCGAAGACGTTGAAAGAACCATCTCTGCATTCTCAAAGTTGACGTAGGCCCGAACGCTTCTTATCAGCAATCAGCGACCTAGTTATCATGAGGATGAGCGCATACTCCATCACGATCCTCTTGGCAGTCATGTCGCTAACTGCAATCTCGTCAGGCCAGTCAAATCCAGGTGAAGTGCCATGGGTCGACGCCACGGAAGACTCTGACGGAGGATCCATTGCAATATTATCGACCCCGGTGAATACCCAGTCTTCCTCTCTTTCATCCGTCTCTGAAGCCTCCATACTCATCGAAGTCTATACAGCCACATGGTGCGAGACGTGCATACCTGCTGAGGACGCCCTTGAATCAGAGACGTCTGGATTAGATGTGGAGATAATCAAGTTCCATCGCCATCTTTTCGAGGTTGAAGATCCGTTTGGTAACAACAACACTGAGGGGCGGTGGCTCAGCAGATACGGGCCTGCTTCAGTCGCTGCTGATGAGAATGCTCGAACACCCCCAACGGTTATCGTATCCGGAGAGCGTATGCACATCGGATCAACCCCATCGGCAAGCATGACATTAGCCGAAGAATACCGAGAGAGCCTCGATCTCGTCACTCCTCCCCCAATCAGTGAAAGTTCGAGTTTGGAGATCACGTGGGACGGCCAAATCCTTGATTGGGCATGGACGTGGGAAGAAGAGAAATCGAGATGCAGGACTACGTGCGATTCAGTTACCACAGATCTCACTTTGCTAATCAGAGAGACCTCAGGAGATTTTCCTGAGGGGGCAAACGGACAGGGCGTCTATCACAACATCCTACGCGATGCAATACCTCTAGACGCAACAGGCTCGAAGAATCTCGAACTTCCTTCTGCATGGGATGGAGATGATCTCGAACTCGTCTTTATTGTCGATTGGGTGGAAAACCCGAACGAGCCCTCTCTTCTTCAGGAACTACCGTTCTTGAATCCCTTTTCTGTGATCGTAATAGTGTCCATCAGTGCGATAATTTCGCTATTTATTCGTAAATTCGACGCCGGGTTCAATAACCCTCGATGATGCTCTCCGTATCCGACATGACCATCCCAGCCAGACTCACTGTTGAAGAGGTCCCTCCCGGACCTCTGCCCCAATGGGTAAATGAACAGGCATTAAATCAGGCTAGAAACAGCATATCGATGCCAACTTGTAGAAAGATGATATTCATCCACCCCAATCAGGCCTCAAGAAGGGAGATGCTCGATTTAATAGAAAATGAGGTACCAGCATTTGATCGTTCACCACATCACACACTGGGCTCACTCACTTTCGCACTTGGAGCCGATTTACAGTTGCAGCGCCCCATGAAAAGAGATTCCGTCCTAGATGAATGCACCCACATTCTAACTGCTCGAGCCGCCGAAAAACTCAGATTTCCATATTTACACCCTCTTGAGAATAGAGCATGGCATCGCAGCAAGACGGATGCACTAATCGAACTTCATAGTACCCTGTCGATGGAGGATTCTATTGATGGATGGGTCGGAGCGACAGAAGCACTAGAATTTAGGAAGATACTCAATCACATTTCAGAAAATTTAGGCAGCATACACCCTGACTTATTCACTTCTAAAATAGTCAACACATTGGAAAGAGCCGAAAATATCACGCCATTCACTCTCGAAGAAATTGATGGTATTTTGATGCTAGATCACGACCCATCCCTCCCTCGGTTGAATCTTAGGTTGATGATGGCGATTACCAGATTCGTTCCAGTACACCAACTCACACATTCCGGAAGCTACCGTTTGGGGGAACACGGAATACAGATTCAAGACATTTACCCAATAAGCGAACAGAACGAACTCCCTTCGTGGATTCCAACACATTCATTGAGCATTAATCAAACAGAAAATGAGGTACATGATATTGAAATAGAAATTGAGAAGGACTCCACCAGAGCCGCTGCAGCGTTCATATCCGAGACAAGATCGTCCAATCCAAATGCTTCAATACTGATAATTGATCCAGACTGGCAGAAACGAGCATCAGAATGGCGTCGATCGATTGAATTGATACCTTCGCTCATATCGCCTCCCGACCTTCAACCTCGACGTGCCAATCCATTGATGAGGTCCATCGTAGCCTCCCTGTCTCTTGCACAAGGGAATCGTTCATTTTCTCTTGAAAAAATACGTGAAATTGCCATAAATGACCATCTAACAGTCCTCCAGAGCCCCCTCCCTCATCTTTCTAACTCAGATATCATGCCCAGGTGCCATCTAGATCTCCTCGAGAAACACGCTCATGATAGCCACATAACCGGCGGACCAGGCGCCATACAACAATGGTTAGAATCCCTATCCAAGACAAGGGAGTCGGAAGATGGTGAGAAATGGGAGGAACTTCAATGGTGGATTCTCAGCCTTGTTAACTCGATACGACATCTACTATCAGAGTGGGAAATTGAATCAATAGGTGACGAATCCCTCTATGTTGGCTGTTCTACTGGTAACATCCTCCCTATCCCTAAGCCATACAATGATTCGAATGAATGGTTCGAAGCCCTCCTGTCTAGCATCTTGATGACCGAGAAAGAATCAAATCAACCAGCAAATAACAATTTGACCCAACAGACTGTGGAATTTATCCGAAAACAAACGTCACGTCTAGCTCAGTCAACGAAATCTCTTGATATCAAATTGGAGAAATCGGGCCCATTATGGGCAGAAAGAACACTCCGAGTGATAACGGACCCTGAAATTGAACCACAGACGATCCACGATCCTAACCTTAGGATCCTCACTCCAAAAGATGCACTAGGGTGCACTGCAGATATCGTGCTGATGACCCATCTTTCATCCACTTCATGGACAATGCACTCGACAAGAATCCCTCTTATCGGAGAAGAAGACAGGCATGCACTGAACATATTGAGACCGGACTCTAAGATAAAATCTGCAAGACATTCTATGCGACATCTCCTCCATGCTGCCCCAACAGTGGTCGTAATACGTGTGGAAGAAGACAACCAAGACCACCCCCCGTCATTTATCCTTGATGAGTGGCTCAATAGTCAAAATAAACCCGCCAAGCAGAAGATGCTGAGAGAACAACTTTCGAAAGGACCCAGATATCGTTTGATGAAGGATGGCAACGATCTAAGATCTGGAAAACCAGCTTCGATGAAGCCAATTGGCGCCTTCTCATCGCTTGTGCAACTCAGTAATGACTTAGTCAATGACATGCTGTCTAGAAGACCAACGTCACCAGATGATGATGGCTATCTGCCTGAGAAAGCTCTTTCCAGACTTCTCATACCACCTTCAGAGAATCTAATTTCAGCACCTTCAATAGCGGCAAAAAACCCTCCAAGATCCAATCCACGCTGGCCAGTCGTGGGAGTCGAGCAATCATCTCCAAAAACCGCTACTATCGATCCAAGACCCATAATCCCGTGGCGTTCAGATATACATGAGCACGATCAAAGACAAGGCCATAGTGATATTTCCATACAGCGTCAGAGATGGTCCCCAAGCCGCCTCAAAGCATGGCTTGATTGCCCTCGTCGAGGCTGGCTCACACAAAGGCTCTCGATTTCTGAAGATGAAAGAACGAGTCAAGATCTGGACTCCAGAGTATATGGAAACATACTCCACGCTGTACACCACGGTATATTGAGCACCGTGCTGGGTATCGAAGAGGGATCCGAAGAATTAGAAGTCAACCTCGAAGATCACCCACTTTCACTTGCGATGAGCGGGAAAAACATCGATGATTTGATGATGATAGGTTTGAACTCATTAGCCGACAAAGCGCCATGGTTAACCAGGACCGACGCAGTCGCTGTCCAACGTCTCTGGATGATTACCGGAATGCATTCCAGAGAGTGGGGGCTGTGGCTTTCAGACCCCAAACCATTAGCCCCCGCTGGACGAATAGGCGCCATGATACTCGCAGACATTCAGACACCGATTACTGCACCCATAGCAACCGAGTGGAAGATCCCCCGATCCCCAATAGATCTGAAAATTATCATTCCTCCTCAGTTTGTTGAGAAGAACAGGGGCACTCTCAAGTCATTCACACCACGCGGATATATCGATCGCGTAGATCTAGTCCCTTTTGATCTAGGACGCACTCAATGGGTCGATGAAGCAGGGAGTAAGGAAGTAGCCCCTTTGAGAGTTCAAGGATCAGGCTGGCGTCCGCGTCGAATGGTTGTGATTAGAGATCTGAAATCTACAGAAGCATCCACTCCACCAAAAGATCGCCACAAGAAGGGACTCTTCGAAGAATTACAATTGGCCATCTACGCAAGAGCATGGGAACTGTCTCACCCAGGGGACCTTGTTGTGGGTACGGGAATCAGCGTTTTAGGATACGAGTCTGAGCACTTCGTTGAGATTTCGAAATGGGCGCCTCCGTGGATGCATGAGGGAGGCGCAGGAACGATCACCCGCCTGGTGAAAGATCTTTACAGATTTCACGATGAAGGCCCACAAGCCGAATCCGATCCATTCCGTGCATGGCTCACTCAGAGATTGATCGTCGCCAGCGGAGTCGTCACCCATGCAAGTTCAGGGTTGACAAATCCGACCCCGGATGTCCATGTCTGTTCATACTGCGAGGTCAGACATATTTGCGACCGAAGAGCAAGGGGGAGTTTCGTACAATGACTCGCCCTAATACCGGACAAAGACTCGCATTAAATTTGGATGCGCATATAGCAATAGACGCAGGTGCGGGAACGGGAAAAACAAGGACAATTGTGGACCGCGCAGTACAGCATTATTTGGCAAATAGACAACGAGCTACGGAGATACTCCCCCAACCTGAACGTCCCAAAATGGCCTCTCTCGGTAAAATCCGCTCATCAAAGACGGAAATGACCGACCCGACTCTCTGGAAGGGCCTATTGCCCGGAGAAGTCGTCCTCCTCACATTCACAAAAGCAGCTGCCAATGAAATGAGAACCCGCCTAAGGGAGAGAATATCCAATCTCAAAGTTGGTACAAGAGATAGGGAGCAGAATTCTGACCCCAGGCTTCGCTCTGAAGCAGATAAGGAGCAACTTACAATGCTTCTCGAAGATGCCCCAATTGGCACCATACATTCCTTTTTCTCTAGATTGATAGCCCCCCACTTGGCCACATTAGGCGAACCCATCAATGACGACATAGTCACCGATGCTCAAAGAGAGACTCTGCGCATCGACGCAATCGACGCCTTCTGGAGATTGCCGTCCGATCCTTTCCGATTTACGGCGTCGGACTCTGAATTGCTTCAGAGCGATCACGCATTGAGCATCCTCAGAGCCAGAGACAGGCTGACAAAGGTGTACTCCGGACGAAGAAGGCTGAACCGGCTGTTGCAAGGCCTTCTTAGAAACTCGATCTTAGTTGAAGAGGCTTCCAGAGAACTCACGGGAGAAATGAAGATTGAACATACGCTGCTAATGGAGATATTGTTTCCAGAGGAATCACATACCCCCAATTCGGCAATATTCAACGAAATACACCAGTCCGTGAATCATTTCATCGATGTAGTCAAGGACAAGAGACACGTATTTTCCCCGGGCGGATGGAACAAAAACGACCGAGTCGAACTTCTAATCCATCTTGCCGAGACCCATCCAGATACATTCGTAGAGAAAATTTCCTGGATATCGAGACTCATGTACGCTTCTAATAAAAATCCACTTAATGAGAAGTCGAAATTCTTCCCGAACAACACCATACCAACATCTGAAAATTGGCCTTCAGGAATCCTTCCTCTAGGTAAAATGAGAAACACCAATGAATCCAAAGCGGCAAAAGAGCAGATGAAAGAATCAGCTCAGAGTATCCGAGAATTATTGGAAAGCGATGATGCTTCCGAGATTATCAGATACGCTACGACAATGTGCCACTTGGAACCTTTCATAGGAGTACAATCTGTACCGTACCCTCCACCCGAACGACCGCAAGAAGATCCAGATGTAGGTTCGTACACAATGACAATGGAGTCCGAGGCCGACCACCTCGAAGATCTACGCCTCGCAATGTCTGGACTAATGGATATTCTAAGAGGACTAAAATTGAGGGAAGGCATACGGGATCATGATGACAGCCTTAGACTTGCAGGTGACCTCCTCCTCCTCAATTGCCCACGTGCATGCAAGATTGAGGGGCTATATCCTAGTGAAGTAATAAGAATCTTGGATCGAGGCCCAAAGGAACCATGGCAAGATGATCATATCGAGAAATCTCTCCATCAATTACACTCCATGATTGGAGAAGATGAACATACCCTTTCCGAAACCGTGCTCAAACAAGCAGCTGTTGACTTGGAGCAACGATTCAGCACTCTAAAGTCGATTAGGAGGAGATTCCGAGCATTCATCATAGATGAAGCGCAGGACAATTCTCCCTTACAATGGAGACTACTAGCAAGATTGTGGGGACCGAGAGAAATCAAACCCGACGAGAACGAAATCCCGGAAACGCCGTGGCAGCCCACCGTTTGCTATGTGGGTGACATCAAGCAGTCAATCTATGCTTTCAGACAAGCCGAACCTTCTAGATTTAGAGAGTATAGCAATCACCTAAGGTCAATCAACTCATGGGAATTGGATAACATACCAATTCTTTCCAATGACCCCCCTCTTCGTTCGAAGGATAAGAGCCGTGACCCCAGACACGAACACGAAGCTGCATTCGCCACCGCAGGAGCACGGCGAATTGCCTCAGGAAGAGATCTTGAACCATGGATAAGATTTGATCAGGTCGACGGCCCAGGAGAAAGCATATCCCCACAAGATATCAAAGCAAGGTCAGAGGGATTGATACGCCTTGATGTGAACTTCAGGACAAAAAGCGGCTTACTCAATGCCATGAATGGATGGTGGAGAGACGTATTTTCAGAACGCCATAGGACTGTGAGGACGGGATCATGGTATGCCGATGCACAAGACCTCAGATCCCCGAGTCGGTTCGATCAGTGTTATGGGGACCTCGAAGAAGGAGATCCTTCTCTAGGGGCGGTCGAGAGGCTACAGGGAAGCGGCCACATAGAATGGATATGCCCATCCGCTGAGGAAATTTCGAGCGATCCACCAGAGGACCTAACGACAACCGTCAACCCACTGTTCAACGCCCAGTCTGGAAACGTCGACCGCATTGCACGACTTATTGCCATGAGGGTCAAATCTCTAATTGAAGGAAATCCGGTTAGAATAAAGAGCGCGGAAGGAGATTGGATAAGTCAGGAGTGCGATCCAGTCAAACCTGATGAAATAATGATTCTGATGGCAACTAGAACCGGTATAAGGGATGCCTTGCTAAGAGAATTTTCAGAATACGGAATAAACGCACACGCAGATCAAGAAGGAGACTTATTCGAACGCCCCGCTGCAAGCACAATCGAGGCACTATTCCAGTTCTGTGCGCGACCAAATTCCAAGCACCATGCAGCATGGGTTTCGAGATCGCCCCTCATTGGATTGTCGGATAGTGATCTAGACAAATTCATTTTCAATGCAGAAGAGGGAGAGAACCTAATGCATAAGTTAGCACTTTTATTGAAACAGACTCCCGCAGGAAGAATGGTGGAAAGATGGATACATTTGATAAATTCTGGAAGAGTATTGGATGTGCTAAATGAGACACTCGACTCCTCTGCTCTCCTTATTGCGTATCCTGATGAAATATCAAAACAAGATGCGGAACAGGCGATTGATGTAATCGCTGAGATGATGGATAGGGAAGGCGGCTCGATCCTTATGGCGGCAGATGTCCTTCGTTCTCTTCGTGAAGATCTATCAGGCGGCATAAAGAGCAAGACAAAACCACCCTCTGACGCCATTCGAATGATGTCCATCCATGGGTCAAAAGGCCTTCAGAGTAAGGTAGTCATACTTGCTGATTTATTCAGTGATCGTATGGTGAAAATGAGTAACTCACCATTCACTGTCTCTGCAGATTTGTTCTCTGGCAACCCTCGACCATGGGGAGGCAAAAAGAATCTGAAATCGGCTGTTTGGGAACATGCTAGATGGATAAACAAGTCTCGAAAGGATGCAGAGAATAGAAGACTGCTGTATGTGGCGGCCACTAGGGTTCAGGATAGGTTGATCATAGCGGGGTCCCCAGAAGGTAGAGGTGGTAAGAACGCATCCAAATGGGTCGATGGGAGTGGCCTAAAATTCACACATGATGACAGAAAATCCCCAGCTCTTGGCCATATGATAACAAATGCAATGAGAGCCAAAGGTTGGCTAGAAGACAGATCAGAATCAAAATGGTTGACACTTGAAGATAGAAAACATAGCGAGATCCCCTCTGAAAGAGGGACCATTTCGTTAGACCCTGCCGAACTTTTCAATGACGCATTAATTTCCGGAGATGGTAAAAATCCTCATTTCCTGCTAATGCATAGTTCGGAATGTTTCGAATCAAAAATTGCTTCTAATACCCCGTATACACGACTCAAAACTGCTATCAAGGCACTCTCTAAAACGCCAATTAGGAAACCTCCTGCTAAGGTGCCGATCAAATCGCCTTCACGTAAATTGAAAATAGCACCTTCAACACTTCATGCCAACGACTCAGAAGTTTTGAAGCCATCAACTCAAAATGATTCTAAAACTGGGCAAAACAGTTTCACAGCGGCCCAAATAGGCACAATCGTACATCGTATAATCGAGGTGGGAATAGGACATCCAGGTGGGAAGCCTAATCCTCCGCTTCCTTCTTCTTGGACCATGTTTAGGCCGAATCGAATCAGCGATATTTCTGTAATCAAGTCAGCTATATCCGAGATAGGGCTCGATTCGGAATCATCCCCATTGCTGAACTTAGTTTCCACACTCACAAGTCGAATTGAACACGGCCATCTAGGAAAACTAGTATCCGGAGAAACGGTATTCGGACACAGCATACACGGCCATCGCACAGAACTACCCTTCACGCATTCAAGAAAAGTAGATTTCAACCCGATTACTCACGGACCATGGTCTCCAGAGGGACATCTCCAAACGACTATCGAAAGTCAGGCGATAATTCAGATTGAGGGGCTGATAGATCTTGTGATATGCACCCAAGATGAACGTGGCAGGCCTACGATAAGAGCCGTGGATATCAAAACAGACGGTTCCACGGGGATGGAGCCTTCTTCCGAATCTACTCAGGACGGTAGTGAACCCCAATCAGAGGACGAACTCAATCTACTCAGAAGACACGGTATACAACTTGCAATATATCATGAGGCACTCAATTCAATGAATCTTCAAGTTCCAGAAGAGAATCGTAGGATATTACTTCCACCAGCTATTGTATGGGCTAGAAACGGTAGAATGATAGCATATCCTGATGATATGCTCAGAGATTTACGAAACGAACTTGGAGAATTACTTTCCATCACAGCAAGAACACACCTCGACTCCATGGAAAAATAACACCACAATCTTGGGAATCCTCAATGAACTGTCAACCCGTGCCATAATCATGCTTGACTATGAAGCACTCCATTCATGGGCTGACGGACACTGGGAGTCTTCCATAATACCAAGCCTTTCCCAATTCATATCAATAGAAGCACTATCACCGAGTTTTGAACCTGAATGGCAGCAAAAAGGGGAATTGCAAGCGACAATAGATTTGTTCTGCAGGTGGGTCGAGAAGCAGAATTTAGACGGATGTAGCATGACTACGATGACTCTGGAAGGAAGAACTCCGATACTGATCATAAATATCGAGGGGACGACCCCGGGGGAGATTCTGTTTTACTCACACCTCGATAAGCAACCATCGAAACCAGAACTATGGTCAGAAGGGCTCTCGCCCCTCAAAGCAGTTCGAAGAGATCCATGGCTTTTCGGCCGTGGCTCCGTTGATGATGGATACGGAGGGTACCTCTGTATAAGTGCGATAAAGGCGCTTCAAGAACATGATTTACAACATCCATCAGCCACGTTCTTGATTGAAACATGTGAAGAATCCGGATCTTATGATCTCCCTGCATATCTCGATGCGTATGCAGAACATCTCGGTAATCCAGATTTGGTCGTCGTCATGGATAGCGGCGGTCCTGATTATGACAGGATTTGGACTACTGATGCCCTCAGGGGACTCATCCATGGGACGCTGTCTGTCAGGGTATCTCATGAGGGGGTCCATTCAGGCATGGCTGGGGGAGCAATACCGTCATCATTCAGAATTGCAAGAATACTCCTAGACAGGATTGAAGATTCAAAGACAGGCAGAATTCTGATACCTTCTCTCCATACTGATATCGATCAATCGCTGGAGTCTTCTGCTAGAGACATAGCAAGAGTTGTAGGCGACCAAATATGGGCAGACCTCCCGGTGGTCGACACACTTGCACCCCAGTCAAGAGACGTCGCACAGATGCTATTGGATGTGAATTGGCGCCCAGCACTTTCAGTGATAGGTGCTGATGGCCTCCCTCCTGTTCAGACTGCTGGAAATGTGCTTAGGACTAACACCGATTTGGCGCTTAGCGTGCG
>JAZANC010000123.1:0-3142 GCA_036228805.1 Thermoplasmatota archaeon | reverse complement strand
CGTTGTCGAAATCATCGACCAATATGCCTGGAAGATATGATGTAGCCTCATACGGGCCTCTGTCTGGATTGTCGTCAAACCAATCCAATCCTTCGACATTAGAGATCGCAGAATCCATGATTTGCTTGATGCCGAAGGCCGGTAGTCCATCGCTTGCACCGTCCCATTGTCCTGCTCCCTTGAGTTTGAGGCGTGTGTAGAAAACCTCGTAATTAACGTCTAATTCAAATCCATAAGATCGGCCATCCATCCATGCAATGTGGGTGTTGCCCTGACTGTCTATAGCAACTTGCGGATGAAGGCTATATGCGTCTTGAAGTGTAACGCGTGTATCATTTACAACAACGAGATGTCCGTATCCTTCGAGATCAAGGGACGGGCCGACGTCTTCGATGTAGTATCGGCTTCCGGAAGTCGCTGAACACTGTGGCACACAACGGGTCGCGGGCTGACCTGGAGCGAATCCGACCCAAGGGTTGTCCAGAAGTGCATATGGGTCAAGTACTGAAATGAATATTTCACGAGAAGCGTTTGTTGCCAAATAAATGAGTGCCTCTACCATGAACTGGAGCTCGGCTGCTGAAGATGATCCTGTTGGGAATGCATAGACTGCTCCTTCGGCGTGTGTCGTTCTCGGTACGCCTCCAGGACAGTATCTGGCTACCGAGGGGGTGCCTGGTTGATTGTTTGGGCATTCAGCCAGGTCTCTCATCTGAGAGCCGACGTTACCATCTGCGCCAGCCCAGAGGGGCACTGGAGATATGCCTGCAAGTACACAAGCGTCGTGTGCCTCGTTTATCGACTCGCGATCTGTGGCATCCTCCGGACTTCCGTCATTAGCATTTTCATCCGAGATTGGAATGATGATCTTGGTGGCATTCGGGTTCCATCGGTGGTCCTCTGCGGTCGGGGGATTAGCAAGATTGCCGAGCCTTCCCTGTGAATCTCTCCATGAAAGACAGGACCAAGTGGAGGAGGGGCCCCATGCTTCCGATCCCTGGCCCCCTCCATCGTAGCTCAGTGATATAGCGGCGTTGTTCAGTACTGCGCCAGTCAGCTTTCGAATGCCTCCTGACGTATCTGTAGGGGTTTGACCGAGGTGGTTCGAACGGGGTCCTTGGCTTCCCGAGCCTCCTGTCTGATATGCCGTGGTGCAGTATCCGGAGGTTGCAGCGGCGACTTGTTGGACGCCGCCTATTCCGTAAAGGGTTTCATAGAGCGTCACATTCGACTGGTCCAATAGGGGTATCAAGCCTTGGAAGGTGACACCATCTGATAATTGGCCGCCATAGAAAATAGCACACATATCTGCCCACTCTGTACTCATTGATCCTGATGTATCGATAGCCGCCACGAACTCTATCACGCTGTATGAGGTGTCCTGCCATACCACGGCATTCGTGTAATCCGGCCCGAGCGCTATGGATGGGTCGCTCTTGTGAGTCACCGTCGTGGTTAACATGGTCTGATTCACGTTGAACGACCATGCATTATTGGCTACATCCGTGTCAAGATGGGCGTAATGTACCTGAGGAAGGTCGTATAGAATATCTAGAGGGTCGTTGCTATCTATCCAAGCTACCCCGACGCCGCCTAGATCGTCTACAACCATAGCTGGCTGGCCTCTATATCCTGGCCCAGAGGCCAGTATAGACTCGTCAATCAGAGTCAAATCCGTCGCGTTTCCCTCTGAGCCGTCGAGATCGTCGGCATATGAAGCGAGTGCAATGTAATTCAGATTCTGCTGATATTCGTCCACATAAACGGCATGTAAAACACCGTCATCGGACATCCCTACCGCTATCTCTGAAATGATGGCGGGTCCAGGAGGGTTGACCCTCGTGGGCGAGATAAGTACAGTCCAGTTGGTATCATAGACAGAGTACATCAATGAGCTGTGAGAGGTATTGCTCACCCATAGCAAGTGAAGTTGTCCAGAGTCGTCAATTGCGCCCTCGATAGCGGTGGTGTCAGTAAGGTTGAGTGCCTGCACAATCAAATCAGTGTTGTTTTCATTCAAAATAACAGAGAAGTTCTTGCCATCTCCGTTAAATTCCATCTCTTCAGCCATAGAGGGGTTGTGAAACAATGATAGCGCCATTAAACCGACAATAATGTAAGCTACTTTACTTGGTCTCATGTTTGCAAAATTCCTCGATATTATAAATAATTAATTTCTGTCATGCTATCTTTGCAGAATTTATCCTTGCTACCCGATGGAGAAATTCCTCGAAGTGAATGCGGGGGTGGGTGTGTAGCTGTATGCTGCTGCTGCATTTAGCAAGGGCCTGCAGTATCTCACTCCTGAGTAAATCGTTCAATGGGAGTCGTCGACCGACAAGAGCTGAATGTATCTGATCAATCACATCCTCAGGCTCAAGGCCGTGATCATCCAAAAGACGGTCTACTTCAGCTACTGCTCCTGTTCTTACCTTGATTCTTCTTCCATTGCGATCTAGCCATCTTGAGCCGACGACCTTGCCTTGAAGCGCCATCTCGATGATGTCACTGCCCGCTTTCATGGTGATTCCTTGGATTAAATCATGTATCGATGATCGATCGGATAATTTGTCATGGGCCCAAAGCAATTCAAGCATGAATATCGCTCTTCGAATATTGCCTTGACTTACATATAGGATATCGTCGATAATGCCATTTTCAACGGTTATGCCCTCGACATGGGTTATTTCGTTCAAGATTTCCTTGAGTTTTTTTACATCGCAGGAGGGAAGGCGAATCATCTGAGTTCTCGACCTTAGTGCGTCTATGATGGCGGATGGTGCTCGTGCAGTGAATATGAATCTGGAAGCCGGACCTACCGTTTCTAACATTCTACGAAGATATGCTTGCCACTTCATACTCATGTGGTCCGCGTCTTCGAGAACGATCAATCGGCTCAAGGATTGCGCGCTGTCTGATTCGGTTTCCTTGCCGGCAGGTGGCGGGTCATCTTTGGAATCGTGTTCCCTCCTGCTTGAAAATGCTGCAAGGGACGTTCTTCCAGCGAGGGTGTCCGATGATTTTTTCCCCTCTGGGCGTAGAAAGGTCTCGAACGATGCCGTTGCACCGCTTTTCCTCTTCATGTCTCTGATGTTCATGACGTGGACAGTGGATGTCCAAGTGGGTCCCAAAACTTGGCGTG
>JAZANC010000122.1:0-3537 GCA_036228805.1 Thermoplasmatota archaeon | reverse complement strand
AGTTGAGGTTGCCCTGGAATTCGTCGACGAGCGGGGCGTCAGGAGTGATCCCATCCGCCCATAGCATCGGGCAGCCGTAATTGGCGGCTGATGCAGTCAATGCTTTCTGCATCTCGAAATTCGCCCTGGGAAGGCCGACGAACCTTGGCATTGGGCCCCATGGGAGATCCCAAGTGGGCATTATCTGCTTACCGACCCAATCCCCGAGGATGCTCCAATCGGTGACGTCGGACATCCTTGCTTCAACGTTTACGAAGATGTTCGGACTCCTGTTTGTCTCAATGTGCAGACCCCACTTTGGGGCCCATCCAGTTAGGGCTGTAGCCAGAGCGGAGAGCCCGGACTCTCTGTTCGTTATCAAGGACGTGTAGGAGTTGGAGAAGCACACTGCGTTAGACTCGGCCCAAGAGCCGATTCCCTCCGTGCTCTCTATTCCCCTATCGTAGGGGGTGCAAGATAGTGTGGCTTCTATGCCTAGCTCTGAGTATGCTTGGACTATCTCGAACTGCTGCTCGAGGAAGTCAGGGTAATCTATCCCCATCTCATCCATCTTCTCATGGTCGCATCCTGCAGAGTTCAGGGTCGTAGGTATCGAGACCGCTCCCTTAGGATCTCCAGATAGATCCGAAAGGAACCGCCGGAGGCCATGGCCCCCAGTGATCACACTCACTCCGGAGACGTGGGCGTTGTCTACCCGGATGAACTCTGAAGCTCCGGCAGTAGATGCCAGGTCAACTACCAGACGAGCGGCCTTCTGCTTGGTCGGACCCATGCCTCCATCAAGCATGGACTTGAGCTCTGGGGGTATTTCCACGAAGGTCGGTCGAGTAGCATCACCTTGAATGCCTCGTTGTAATTGACACTCGAGAAACGATTAGCAGCATCCGTCCTCACGCATCGGGGCGATGATGAACGAGACCTTGTCCACGTGAGAGGTGTTATTGAGGCGAGATATCACTGACCTGATGTTTGCCGCCTTGCCCTTCACTTGGAGGACGTCCACGCACGAGTGGCTGTGCTTGAGGCTGCTATGGCTGTATGATGCAACCTCAATCAGTTCGGAGTGCCTTAGGTCCAATAGCCTCTGACTATCTCCATGGTCATGCTGGTAATACACCACAAGGTGGCCCTCGATGATCAGTTCCCCGTCCATGCTCTCCAAGTCCCCTCTCTGCTGCATCTCAGCGTAGAATAGCGATGCATCTCGAATGAAGCGGCTTCGATTGCTGTAGCCCGACTTGGAAATCATGTTGTCAAAACCTTTAGCGAAATCGGTGTCCGCGCTGAACGAAATTATCTGGGTCATAAAACCGGCAACTGCTCCTAACTAATAATAATTTTCAATAACCTAATTAATAGACTGTATTAAATATCTATTAGCGTCCGGGGAGAATCATGAATAATAGCAGAATGGCAATCTTAGCGAGCCTGTTAATGATTTTCTCGAGCGTCGCAGGATGTCTCGAAGACGAATCGGTGGAAGAAGTCGAAGACTTGATCGAAGACGTGATTGACGACTCGATGGACGAAAACAACACTACTGTAGAAAATGGGACAACGCCAGATAACGGGACTGCAGAGGTGCAGATTCTAGGCAATGTCCTTACCTCTACTTACCACGTTGAGCAATTGGTATCCGCTGTCGGCGGTGAACATCTCAACGTACAGGTGATCAGCCCTTCGAACGTCCCGGTTCACGACTACGAGCCCACGGCAGCGGGCAAACTCGCATTGATGGAGACTGATCTGTTCTTCTACCACGGTTTAGGCCTTGAACCATGGGTGCAGCTGGAGTTGGAACAACTAGGGAGCGACGCGCCCACTGCCGTCCAGACCCATGCAATGCCCTCTGGAGAGATCGCACTGGACTACGGATCGATTCTCATCGCGGACCTTTGCGAGCACATGTCGGAGGGTCCCTTCGAGGCAGTCATGCTTGCGGACGAGGAAGGACACGCTGGAGACGTGGAGATTCATGCAGAGCATGTTGCTCATTCGTTGACAATTCCAGAGCATGACGACGATGATCAGGATGGCGATGACGACCATGATGGCCATGACGGCCATGACGGCCACGATGACCATGACGACCACGCTGGCCATCACGAGCAGCACAATCATGCTACGGCTGAGTATGCGATTGAGAACGCTTCAGGGTGCCCGACTGGGACTGTGATCATGATCTTCCATCTCGAAGAAGGAGAGCACGTACTGGAATTCGAGTCGGAGGAAATGCAGGAATTCAACATGGTAGCCCTGAAGATGCCAGGTGGGCACGCTCATCACCACCATGACCATGGCGACCACGACGACCATGGCGACCACGATGACCACGATGACCACGATGACCATGGCGACCACGATGACCACGATGACCACCACGATGAGGAGGAAGTCCTCATGGGGATGTTCAACATGTCAGACGCGGACGGAAACCAGCTGCTGAACATGACGGAACTTGTGGCTTTCATGGAGCTTCTCGAGGAAGGCCACGACGAGCATGATGATCATGAGGTGCACGATGGCATGGTTGGCTACGCCACGATCCACATCGAGGAAGAGGGAGATTACGGGTTCGCGCTTCCAATAGGTGTTGAATTCTTCATCCTGATGGGTGAAGGAGGTCATGATGATCACGGCCACGGGGGCCACGATGACCACGGAGGCGATTCTGCGATGGTCTGCTACGATATGGGCAATCACACAGTCGATATGACTCATCAAAATGAAGCGGATTGCGAGGGGGCAGGATTGATGTGGGTAGCGGGAGACAGCGGCCCTGGTGGCCAGGATGACCATCAAGGAGGAGTCTGCCACAACCTGACAAGCCACCAGAACTACGAGTCGAACGAGGCCGACTGCGCGGCTGCAGGGCACATGTGGATGGAAGACGGAGACCATGGTGATCACGACGGCGAGGGGAATTGTCACAACCTGACAAGCCACCAGAACTACGAGTCGAACGAGGCCGACTGCGCGGCCGCAGGGCACATGTGGGTAGGCGAGATTGTGGCGGATGAAGACGAACAGGCTTTCGATTTCGACCCACACACCTGGTTGGACCCCTTAGCCTACAAGGCGCAGGTGGTAGTTGTTCTGGATGCTCTAGTCAAGACATTTCCTGATGGTGAGGCCGCGTTTACTGAGAATGCTGCGGCTTTTATTGGGCAGTTAGACTCTCTCCATTCAGACTTCGACGCGGCTTTCGGTCCTTCTGGCGCGTGCACGGGGAATACGGTAGTTGCAAATCACAACGCATATGCATACATGGCCGCGAGATACGGATTAGAATTTGTAACCCTCCACGGGCTGGACCCTGAAGGTGAGCCATCGGCTGCGGACATTCTGGAAGTAATCGAGAGAATCGAGGAAGAGGGAATAACGGTCTTCTTCGTGGAAGAGTATACGTCTCAAACAGCAGTCGCAGCGATATCGGAAGCGGTTGATGGAATTGAGATCAAAACTCTGTATACCATGGAGCTAGCACCTACAGATAGTGATGATAATTATCTTTCATTGATGAGGAAGAATCTCGAG
>JAZANC010000121.1:0-6020 GCA_036228805.1 Thermoplasmatota archaeon | reverse complement strand
TATTCGATTCTGAGGCCGATTCGGTCTTCTGACGAAAATCCGTTGGATTGAAGCGCAGAAGTTCATGCAACTGATTGTGAATGTCCGGAGATCATTGCCAATTGCTCTTCTGGCAACCCTATTTTTCTCAGTGGCTTTGAGTCAAACAGCGGCATCTGAGGAGAATCAAGCCCCTGAACCAGAAGGCAACTCCACTCTAGCAATACACTCGATAGACCAGAGCCACGGGATATCTGCTACGTGGCAACTTTCCATCTCAGCGCCCAGCATAATGGGGGCTGACTTCCTCCCCGATCCCCATATGGGCGTCAGATATCAGATTGATACCCACATCGGAGATCGAGACGGCAATATATCCCAATCAGAATCACATGCATTCTCGATACAACTCGAGCAAAGTCGGCTTTGGGGGGATGGAGAAATAGCCGGTTGTTGTTCATTCGATCTGCAACCATTCACTCTCGCCGGGACCATATCATTCAATTCGACCACCATACCTGATGGCCCCCTCGAAATGTCCCACATGTGGGGTTGGAACGAGACCGCCGATATACTAGGGGCCGCTGATGGTAGAGCCATCAGATTACTCGATTTGCCTAGAACCGGCTCTCTCGTAGAGACCGTCCCGATGAGGGTTATCTTGCCATATCCATGGGAGTACAGGTTCAGTGCACAATCGAGCATAATGACCTCAAGCGAAAGTGGATTCACAGTCGAAAGATCATCTTCACCAGTCGCATCTGATATACGGATATCCCTCGATACGAACGTCCCACCTTCGGCATCTGCCGTCAGACAGGGGGGAGGATCGGCAACGATATCCCCTCATTCCAACATCCATCTAACCGGCTTATGCGAGGATAACGGACTAGTCGATCCAGTGCCCGAGTGGGTCGTAGAGGGCCCCTTTGGGAAGATTGAACATTCCGGCAATGTTCTGGAAATTCAAACATCTACGATGGAATTAGAACACGGAGAACAGGTCTTCTTTTCGATGAACTGCACAGATGCCCATGGAGCCAATTCTTCATGGGCTCAGACCGTCACTGTCGACACCGCATCACCCACCTTCAGCATCTCATTCCAATCTTCTGCTGGTACTGGGCAGTGGAATGAGATACAACCCGAATCCAATATCATTTCACTGCCATCCGGTACAGTTCTCAGATCAATTATCGAGGCATATGACCAGGAAGGCGATCCAGTCAGAATCTATCTCGAATCGAATAGAAGCGGAGGCTTCACGCGAACAGGTACCGATATCCTAGAAATCACGGAGGCATTCTATCACGGCCAGTCCACCAATGGACCACACAGGGATCCAGACGACCGTCATTCCCAGAGAGAGCCAACAAAGTGGTTTTTCTCAATAGACGTTCAAGATTCAGTTGGGAACAACGTCGTTGGAAACTGGACGATCGTCGTCTTGGATGATGAGGGCCCGGTCATAGTCCCCGAGGTAATGCTGTCAGGCGTATCAGTGGAATCTTCCACCAGACTGATCGCAGGACAAGAGATCCAACTGAACATAACCGGCTCGTACGATAGACTTGATGCTCTAGACTCTACCTTGTGGACTATTGTCTTTGATGGCCACTATGTGTATGAAATGGCCGTATATTCAGACATGGATGACATAATATCGCTCGGGGAGGCACAACCGGGCAATCATGTAATTCGCATCGTCTCGTGGGATCCTTCAGGCCATGAGTCATCTCTGGAAGTGCCCATTGAGATAGACCCTGCTGAAGGAGTGATATTTTCCAGCCCCCCAACCATCGAGGTATCCGGAGACATTGGATTGAACAAACCCCTTGTAATTACGGCCTCGATAAACAACGAAGGATCCGGGAGTGGTTCGGCAAGGTTGTGTAGTGGAGACATATGCTCTCCGGATGGCATTATCGTACCTGCCACTTCTGCAGGACCTGCACTGTCCCGAATATCTCTGGCAATCACTCCCGATTCAGTTGGAGAACTAGACCTGAAACTAATTTGGTTCCAACTTCCCGGAGGTAATGAGGAGACGATCGATCTTACGGGAAACATCACTATCCGGGATAATCTCCCTGGTTGGCTTCCGCCTGTGTTTGTATCCGTGGCGATAGTCGCATTATCTTACGCCGCTATCAGAAGGTGGGGCGATTCGTCCGATCAGTGATCATCCAACCGTTCAACTCTTGGTCATGGAGGCTTAGGAGCCATCATGCTCCCTCTGGATTATGCGGATAGAGGCGTGGCTCGTCAGAGAAGGAATGTAAGCCGTTTAGTTGGATTCACCTCTCTGGCCATCGTCGCGATCGGTGCTTTCCGCCTAAGCCAGTCTCTCAAATCAGAAGAACCGATTGGCCTCCATCTGATTGAGATAGCCGTCATCTTCTCGATGGCATTCATCATCTCTGATCTTTCATCTTATGATGGTCGTAAGCGTACACGACTTGCTTCGCTATCATCGATTTCATGGCCTATTTTCATTGGACTTGCTGCCAGCTCAGAGTCAGATTTCAGTGGACTCGCATCTGGAGCAATTTTGGCCCTGCTCGCCATTGTGTTGCACGAGTATAGTCGAAGCGCATTCTCATCATCTGTCATTGCTCGAAGATTCAGAGGACTGCTCGGAATGATAGGACTCTCGACAGCGATCGCAATAATGATCTCTCAAGGGTCAGAAATCATGATTGCAGCTATTTCCGCTTCAGTAATAGCAGTCCTTCTCTTGTTTGACATACTTCGTCCCGATCCCGCACTCCAGGGTAGGCGCGATCTGTTTAGGAAAATAGACACTGTTGAAATAAGAATCTTGGAAATCAATGAGGCTGGAATCCGCCTCGATCATGCTTCTTCGCTATTGAAGCTGGCCCGGGAGGAAGGATGGTCAAATACAAGTCGAGGCCACTCCAGGTTGAAATCAGTTGAACATGATATTGAATTGGCTCTTTCGATAGACAGGGACCTATCTGAGATCCGTGAAGCAGTAATGGTGATAGTCAACCAGGCAGAGTCAATTGCCCCAGAGGCCACTGAATTAGCCTCCTTGATGGAGAAAGCAGACAGTGAACGCGCTCTGGGCTCTCCTCGAGAGGCTGAGACAATATACAGAGAGGCAAAGAAAGTAGCAAATCGGGTATGCCTATTCTGGGAACCAGCAAGAGAGGCGCTATCAGAGGCCGAGAAAATACTCGAGAAGGAGAATATAATTGAATCAGACACAATTGCTGCGATGATTGAATCTGCACGAAAGGCAATGGAAAGACATAGACCAGACGAGGCTCTTCATTTCCTAGAGGCGCTTCCAGAGCAACTCCAGTCTCTGAGCGAAGCATTAGACAGAGTCAGAGAAAGAAGATCCGAGGTGAGATCCCACCTCACTTCAGAACACCCGGACATACTGGAAGAAGTTGAATTACAACTCTCCGCGATAGATGCCTCAATCGAAGATGGAGAGCTGTCACTTGCGATGGGAGGCTTGGAATCTGTTGCCAGAAGATTGCATAATCGAAGCGAATCAAGAAGATCATTCAATCAGTCAGTACGTCAGAAGAGGATGATACAGAGCAGATTCCCTCTTTCGGAGAAGGCGATATTTGAGAAGCGACTAGAGGACGCTATTTCACTTTCAAAAGAAGGACTCTGGATACAGGCAGATGAAGAACTCAAGTCAATCATCAGCGATCTGGATTCGGTTGACGCCACTCGGAGAGATACAGGAGAGCTTCTTGAGTTCTTGGAGGGCGAATGGAAGACACTCAGGAAGAACCTCGACTCCTCAGGAATCGGACCAGGAGACTCTTCAAGGAGACTCGCTGAGAAGCACATGGCCCTAGCAAGAGAGAATTTCGAAAATGACTCATTCCAAGCCTCTAGAAACAGTATGGGATCAGCAGATGAGGCCATGGAATCTCTCAGAAGACTTGTTTGAATGGGAATAGATGCACTCAAGAAGGCACGCTCATAGCAACCCCTCATGGGCTTCGACTTCCAAGACTTCGCTGGAGGATACCTCGAGGATCTCCAACGCACTCTCGACGAACTATCTCGAGACGATCTGGAATCTCTGTATCATGAGGTAGTCTCTGCAATCGGCAGAGATGCAACAATCCATTTCGTGGGAAATGGAGGAAGTGCCGCTACCCCGTCTCACAGCGCTGGTGATTGGTCGAAGGAGTTGCGCGTCAGAACTATCTCCCATGTAGACAATGTTGCCTCGCTGACGGCATTTGCCAATGACGTCTCCTACGAGGACGTATTCGTCGGACAATTGACCACATTCTTGAGAGACGAAGACCTTGTCATCGGATTTAGTGGCTCAGGCACAAGTGAAAACGTTGTCCGAGCGTTGGAATTTGCGAGAGACAGGTCTTGCAGAACAGCGGCCATCACAGGAGACTACCGTGGAGGCGCTGGTGGAAAGTTACCCTCCATAGTCGATGTATGTCTTGTTGTACCCTCTCATTCGATGGAGAGGATAGAAGACCTTCAACTCATTGTGAACCATATCATAAAAGAAGCAGTAAAGTCCTCAGGCCAAGTTAGAAATGGATGATCTCGGACCCCTTTTCTTCAATTGCTAATGGGATAACCCTGTTTATGTCAGGAAGCGAACTCATTAGTCTCGATGCGATTGAATCATCGCCATGGACAAGGAAGAAACCACCACCTCCTGCGCCGAGAAGCTTGCCCCCCGTCACCCCCAACTCAATCAGCTTGGAATATAACGAGTCAAGACCCTCGTTCGTCACACTCGGAGATAGCCCTTTTTTGATTTCCCACGTATCATGCAGAAGACGACCAAGAGCATTCAAATCACCAGAACGAATGAGTTTCTCAGCCTCTTCAGCCTGCCCTCTTATCGCCCTAAGCCGCCTCAATTTATCACCGGCGTCAGCACTCTCTTCACTGAGTACAGCCGATGCGCTTCGCGTTGAACCGGTATAGACCAAGCAAAATTCCTTCTTCATACGATTCACTATCTCGGGCTCCGTCGTTATGGGTACAACTTCCACACCCATCTCGTTGAATGATATCCGATTCAAACCGCCGAATGCAGCAGCGTATTGATCTTGCCTTCCTATCGGCTCCCCGAGGATGTCAATCTCTATCTTACAGGCTTCTTCTGCAAGCTGCCGAGGCCCCACGGTTCTGCCAGCCAGATGGTGAAGTGCATTGAGCACACCCACGGTCACGACTGATGAAGACCCTAGGCCGGTACCCCTAGAGGGTATGTCTGCGATTGTTGTTATCTCAACACCACTCGTAACTCCAGTTATCCTCATTGCCTCTCTCACGAGATCGTGTTGTACCTCATCCAGACTTTCCACAGTCTCCATTCTCGAATATGATAGCCTGATACGGTCATCGAATCGTTCGTTTACCGTGACATGTATGTAACGAGATATCGCGGTTGAGACAACAAGGCCTCCAAGATGCTCTTTTTTCGCGAATCCGTCTAGATCCGTCCCCCCTCCGCAGAATGAGACTCGAACCGGCGTCTTCGAGATGATCATCACCCTGCGAAAAGCCTAGTTGATTTCAACGGAACGGGTTCAAGACTGATCGATAGCCAGATAATCAGAAAAAACTACGTCGCCATGAAGTTAAATTCGATGTTTGAATTGAATCTCAAACCATATTCATGGAAGGCGACCTGCTTTTGATTTCTTCAACGATACCGCCGATGAAATCCCCAAGGAGCACACCATTACGTTGATCGCCATTTCTAGCCCTGATTGAGACAGTCCCATTTTCCACCTCTTCCTCTCCGATTATCAGCATGTAGGCAGGCCGCATCTTCCTGTGAGTCCTAATTTTCCTACCTATCGTGCTGTCCGAGTCGTCCAGAGAGACTCTCACCCCTTGCTCCCTCAGATCAAGCGCTACCTTCGCAGCATGCTCAGCGTGACGTTCAGAGATGGTGATTATCTGAACCTGGGTGGGCGAAAGCCAAGTTGGGAAATTCCCCATCCAATGCTCCGTTAGGAATGCAACAAATCGCTCATGCGTCGACAGAGGCGCCCTGTGTA
>JAZANC010000120.1:0-3709 GCA_036228805.1 Thermoplasmatota archaeon | reverse complement strand
TGGAGGCCGGCCGGACGAAGTATACCAGAGGTCAAGGATCACCCGAATTATGCGAAGCCGTTGCCAAGCACCTCATGAGAACCAGTGGCATAATGACTTCTGGTGAGAATGTAATCATCACCCCCGGAGCCAAGCAAGCTCTACTGTATGCGTATATGATCACTCTCAACCAGGGAGACGAGGCGATCCTCCTCTCACCATCATGGGCCTCTTACGAGCCAATGATATCCATCATAGGCGCCGTTCCGATAAACGTCCCAGTTCATAGGACTAATTTTCATCCTGATATGAACGCCATACGATCTGCGATAACCGAACGAACGCGGGCCATTATGGTCAACTCACCTTGCAACCCGACCGGAGCTGTCTACTCCGGAGAAGAGATCACTGAGATTGTCGAGATCGCAATAGAAAATGATCTGTGGATCATTTCAGATGAAATATATTCCAGACTCATATGGAACGGTGTCGAACACACCTCCCCAGCCACAATAGAGGGGGGCGCCGAACGAACGATCGTAATCAGCGGATGGTCAAAGACGTGGGCAATGACGGGGATGCGTGTCGGATTTTTGACCGGACCAAGTTCCGTAGTCAAAGCCGCTTTGAAATGTCAGGCCAATTCTGCATCACATATTCCCACATTTATGATGGAGGCTGCTAGAGTCGCGTTGGATTGCGATGAAGATGTTGAAGAATTTTCCAAGGCATACAGGAAAAGAAGAGACTTGATGATTAACGGCTTGTCAGATATACCCGGGTTGAGAATAGTAGACCCAGAGGGAGCATTCTACCTTTTCGTAGACGTCACTGGAACTGGGATGTCAGACATAGAATTCGCAGACGGCGCGCTTGAGGCAGGCGTACAACTAATTCCAGCATCACTCATCACCGGAGGAGAAGGATTCGTGAGGATGTCTTATGCATCACCTGAAGCCGATATCAAAGAAGGAATAAGTAGAATCAGGAGTTGGCTTTTGGATGACGTCTAAACAGCCAACAACCGTTTTCAGACCCCATTCCATTTCTTGTGATCTGGGTGTAGCTGCGTGCGTGGTAATCGATGGCAAGATACTCCTCGTAAAGGAAGCCGTAGGCAAACACGCAGGCAGATGGGGAGCCCCTAAAGGATACGCAAACTCGGATGAACATCCCATGCAATCGGCTCTCAGAGAATTGAAGGAGGAATGCGGGATAGATGGCGCCATCAAAGGGATAATCGCCGTGCGTGAGACAATTAGATCAGATATCCCGGCACTCTTCATCGCATATTCGATTCACCCGGAAACGACTGACGTAACTATAGATCATGAAGAAATATCGGATTTTGGGTGGTTTGACATAACTGAAATAGAGTCTGTTAACTTCATCAGCAAGACAATGAAATCAATTGCAAAATGTGCCTTGATGAATACTCCGCATATGCTCTGTTTGGATGGGTCTGAGGAAGCCAAATCACCATATTATTTACATATTCAAAACAGCGATTTTTAGGGTGAAAATAGAGGGTTTCAGATGAACGAGGCGCACGGTAAGCATGTGTATGTAGACTATGTGGGATTCCAACCAAATCAAAGATCCCAGGATGGTCGATGGATCCTTAAGATCCTTCAGAATGCTGTGAAAAAGTGTGGAATAAGAGAGGTCCATTCACATGTGGAGATTTTTGATGGGGAACACTCCCCCCCTGGTTTCGCTGCAGTCGTATTAATCGACGAAAGCCACGTATCAGCGCACTGCTATTCGGATCGTGGTTGGCTCGCAATAGACGCTTTCACATGCGGTGGACACGATCCAGAGAATATTGTCGATATCATTCATGAAGATCTAGTTTCTTCTAGCCCAAATATCATTCAAATGAGAAGGGATACAGTAAACCGATTCTTACACACGCGGGAAATTGGTACAGATGAGGACGGAGATTCAGATCAATGAGGGCTTCATATGTCTGTAAGAGATTTCATTCACAAGAACTACAGGCATTTCAATGCCGGTGAGTTGGCTGATTGCGTTGAGTCAATTAGAACATTCCTTGACAACGATGGCCGATTGATGATCACCCTTGCAGGTGCGATGTCCACTGCGGAGATAGGGAAAACACTGGCCCCTGCAATACGCTCGCAGAAGATTCAGGCGATATGCTGTACCGGCGCAAATCTCGAGGAAGACCTGTTTAATCTCGTAGCAATGTCTGATTATGAGAGAATACCCAATTGGAGGTATTTCTCGGCCTCGGATGACTTGGGCCTTCACGAAAGAGGATTGAACCGCGTTACAGATGTCGCGATTCCCGAAGAAGAGGCCATAAGGTACGTCGAAAAACAACTACTGGAACTTTGGAAGGATGCTGAAGCAGCTGGTGATCGTAGATTCCCACACGAATACCTCTATGATCTTCTTCTCCATGGCGATCTCGATTTCGATGGCGACCCTAACAACTCATGGTTGATGGCCGCTGCTGACGCGAATCTTCCGATATTCACTCCCGGTTGGGAAGACTCCACCCTTGGCAACATTCTTGTCGCTAGGGTCATCGATCTCACGCTGTCATCCCAGGACATTGTCTTGAGCGGTCTCCATGCGATGCAGGCATTGGCCGACTGGTATCGCGAAGACAACTCTCCAACAGGACTACTTCAAGTGGGAGGAGGCATATCCGGAGACTTCCCTATCTGTGTTGTCCCGATGCTCAGACAAGACGTGGGTATCGATGTAAATCTCTGGTCATGGTTCGCACAGATAACCGAGGCAAGACCGTCATATGGAGGGTATTCCGGAGCCCCTCCAAACGAGAAAATCAGCTGGGGGAAGTTGAGCGTGGACACTCCCACATTTACTATCGAGTCCGATGCAACCATTGTCCTCCCCCTGATACTCGAAGCGATAGTCGAGGATTAAATCGAGCTCAGGCACCCTTGGCATAGGGGAGTCCTGATTCAGAAATTCTGAGAAGTTGGTTGTATTTTGATGTACGATCGGATCGCGCCGGCGCCCCTGTTTTGATCCATCCGCATCCGGTGCCAACGGCTATGTCCGAGATCGTGTCGTCTGAGGTCTCACCTGAGCGATGGGAAACGACACAGTCAAACCCTGCACGATTTGCAATTCGCATCACTTCCAGAGTTTCAGTCACTGTCCCTATCTGATTCGGCTTGATCAATATCGAGTTCGAGGCCACCTTTTCAATCCCTTTCTGCAGCCTCGACGGATTGGTGACATAGAGATCATCGCCTATCACCTTGATATCGTGCCCCATTTCTGTGAAAGACACCCAAGATTCCCAATCATCCTCGTCAAATGGGTCCTCAATTGACACAATAGGGTATTTTTCTATCCATGACGCGTAAATGTCAGATAGCTCCGATCCTTCAATCTCCTTACCATCGAATGAATACCCATTCAGAGAATAGAACTCAGAAGCTGCTACATCCAACGCGATACCTATCTGCGTCTCTGAAGAGTAACCAGCCTTCTCAATGGCCTCAACTAGGAGTTTCAATCCATCCTCATTTTTCTGAAGGGACGGTGCGAAACCACCCTCGTCTCCAATCCCTCCTAGAAGTCCCTTTTCTTTGAGGGATTTCTTTAGAGCATGATATGTTTCTGTTCCTGCACGAAGAGCCGAATCAAAATTAGAGAACCCATAGGGAACGACCATGAATTCCTGCACATCAACATTGGTCGAGGCATGGGCGCCACCATTCAGGAT
>JAZANC010000119.1:0-2519 GCA_036228805.1 Thermoplasmatota archaeon | reverse complement strand
CGCCACCCATTGTAGGCGATACTGGAGGATACATAGCCTTACACATAATATCCGGGCTGATATCATTTGCGTTACTCATACACGTTTGTTGGTATCCACAATTCATGATGGGGAGTTCCAGCGGAGGTATACAATCAAAGCTAGCGAGAATGGTCTCTGAGGGCATAGGTTCGGAGAAAATAGAGGTAGAAATTGGAATCTGCCCGGATTGCGGTGTGACAAGTTCTGCATCAAGGGAAAGCGATGGTTCGATCATTGTTTCTTGTAGGTCTGAAAATTGCGAGGGGCGAAATCTTATCGGGACTGAATGCGAATATTGCGGTGTTAAGCATACGGGTTCGGTAGCATGCGGTTCGTGTGGCGCCACATCAAATGTCGAAGATCATTTTTCTACGCAAGGAGAGCTATGGTAGTCTTCAGAATAGTAAGGTGGAGTGTAGGCAGTGGATCAAGAAATAGACTCAGTCACTGAGTTTCTAAATCAAAATGACGAGGGTGTTTATGCTCATAGCAAATCCAAAGTCTCGGCACTTCCCTACCTCATCACCGCGGTATCGACCCTAGTTACAGGATTGTCTATAGCGATCTTAGCGATGTGGCTCCTCAGCGAAGAGAATGTAATATTTGGAGGGCCCCCTGCAACCCTCTTAGCATGGCAAGATGACTATGAAAGGATGACTGCTATTGACAAAGTGGATGGGGATCTAGATGGTTCAGGAGTTACGATATGCATAGTTGACTCAGGAGTCGACCTCTCACACCCGGGCATGGATGGAGTTACCATTAATGGGTGGTATGATGCCATAAATGGGAAGATTGACCCCTATGACGATCAAGGGCATGGAACTGCAATGGCTGGGATTATTGCATCCAAAGGAGGGGTAGGGGGTATTGCCAAGGGTTCGGACCTTCTAATCGCCAAGGGGATTGATGATTCTGGCTCAGGTACGGACGAGGGTATCGCAGAGGCGGTAGATTGGTGCTCTGCTCAAGGTGCCGACATAATCTCGCTGAGCCTGGGGGGCGATCAGGGTCCGGGCCTGTCGGGTCTCACTCTTGATGTTCTGGAGAACTCTGTAGAGGATGCTCTCGACGAGGGGGTCTTCGTAGTCGCAGCAGCAGGCAATGATGGTACAGATGATGATGGGGATGTTGCTTCCCCGGGATCTGTTCGGGATGTGATATGTGTTGGAGGCGTTAATCGGAATGGGGATGTGTGGTCAGGCAGCTCACAGGGAGATAACAATGGCCGACTCTGGCCTAATCCGATTCTCCCAAGACAGGATCCGGACAAAAAACCTGAGGTAATAGCTCCTGCATCGGAAGTGCCGGTTTTGCTCACAAACAGTGGAAGTTGGTACGGATACTCGAGCGGTACCTCGGCTGCAACTGCTTGGGTATCAGGCATCCTCGCATTAGTGATACAGAATGAGCCGAACCTTGCTCGCACAGGCGATAGGAGTGCCATAGAAGACATCAAGACTCGGATATCGCAAACATCTACACAAAAAGAAGGGGTTTCGGGGCACGATGATCGGTTTGGTTACGGGATTGTGAATACTATTGGCCTGATCGGGGACGCAACGAACGAAAGTACCCAAAATCGGTATTCTGGAGGGATACTATACTCTCAACAGGAAATGAGTACTACTAATGTTGCACCAGATAGCTCGACGAAGGCCGACTTAAATCCCCGCTTCTGGGATTCCCTTATCGCGGAGATCCACGAATTGAAGGCTTCTACACGCTTCTGAGCCTCCGTCGATGGCTTGCCTGGTTCGAAGTCTCCAACGTCTCCTGTCGGAACCTCTGGCTCTATGACCATGATGATTCCGTCTTCTTTCAGTATCTCAAATGCCAACCGAAGACTATCAGGCCGTTGTACTTCAGGTACGTCGATAATTACCATGCCAGTGGGGGATGGCAAGGGTATGGGTGAAATTACGCTATTTTCTGGTGTCGCAGATGCTGCATTCCATGCAGTCGTCTCGGCAACTACTTCATTCCATGGACGTGATAGTACTGAGGTCCATGATTCAGCGGAATATCTGCGTATAAGCCGGTCCAATATTACTCCGAATTTTCCCCCCTCTTCTATAATTCTGAGTGTGGATGGTCGCTTGGAACCTGCAGTAGTCCACGCATCCAACAGCCATGCGGAAAGATGTCCGATCCCTCCACCGACTAGAACTACATTCTCAGGAGTTACCCTAGCAGCGATGTCCCGGATTCTCGCCCGTGCATCTCGGGAAAGAAGAGGTAGGTCCATGTGTAGCATCTGTTGGCCTATATTTGCTGCGATCTCTGGCTCATCCGTGCTGAAGTCTTGATTCTGCTCAACTAGAGCGCGGAGAATTTCTTCCTCGCCCCTCATCGGTAGGTTGCCGCTAGGGAGTGACATGATACCTGACCAAAGGCACAAGATATCAATCATGGCTATTGTCCATCGTATTGAAGAATGGAGTGCTTGCGCGTTGTAAACGATGGCTTCCGAAGCAGAAGGGCATGTAGACCAATTC
>JAZANC010000118.1:0-6799 GCA_036228805.1 Thermoplasmatota archaeon | reverse complement strand
GTATCGTCTTGATATTCTCGATCACGGCGCGGGTCTGGGCTCGTATGTCGTAATCCATCGGATTCCCATCCTCGTCACGGATGGGGCCGCCAGGTATCTCGTTTGTGCCTGCCTGACGTGGCCCTATGCCGCTGACGAATATCAGATCGCCGACTCTGTGCGCATGCGGATAGGCGCCGACTGAGCTTGGGGCGTTATCGGAGAAGACAGGGCCATCAGCGGTCATTCCAGCATCCCCTTGTTGAGTACCTCTCTATCGCCCTTGTAGTACTCGACGTCATCCTCGTCGAACTCCTTGTCGCCGACAGACCCAATGGCTGGTGTGAGTTGGATTACAGCTCCGCCTGATCCATGGAGTGCCTCGTAAGCTAGTACCTCGCCCGTGTAGTTGTTGTGCTGTCCCATGGTGGCTGCCATCCACCATGCGGGCTTGTAGGCGACGACCTTCTGGACCCGTATCTGACCGTGTATCTCTCGTGAGAGTTGGCTGAGGTCCTCTAACCTGCCATCATTGAAGAACTCCAGTATCTTCCTGTTCCAGTCATCGTCTTTCTGGCTGTGTATCCTATCCTCGGAGGGGTCGATTGGTTCAGTGAACATACGGTTCGATAGGCTGGAGACTACGACCACAACGGCCTTCCTGCCGCCCTCCGTGAGTGCGTCTCTTATCGCCTTCCCCAGGACGATGGTCTCTGATCGGTTCGCATACATGTTGCTCGAGACGATCGTTGCTGGCAGCCTGTTGTCCGGATTCAGAAGCGACAGGGCTGTTATTGAGCCGGTGTCGATGGGGAATGCATCATAGTTCACCGTCCTCGCCTGAAGTCCTCTTGATTCGGCCTTCTGAACACAAGACTCAGCAAATTCTGCGTCCATGGTGAACGAGTACGGCATGCTCCCGAGATAGTGGAAGTCATCGTCAACATGGACCCACTCAGAATTTGGATTGGCTTGGAACTGATGCCCTATTATCGAAGGCCATGTCGTCGAGTAGACGATTATTAGATCGGCATCGCTCTCCTCGATTCTCTTCCTGCATTCGTCATAGGCCGCCCTCAGACGGCCGTATCCATCATTCGCCTCGGGGGAGAGGAGGGGATGCGGATGCGGGGGGACATAGAGTCCGAATTCGATGATATCCTCGTCCATCCTACCACCTCAGAGAACGATCTCCCGTGCATCGGGCTCCGGGACCCACGCAGCAATGCAATTTCCTGTGCCTATCACAGATTGGTAGCCGTATATCTCGGCGGGATAGTCGGGCATATCCATAGCACCCATCATCCAGATGATGCCCCCCCCTTCTGTCTCAGCGATGGTCTGCTCTGTGTACTCGGGCATGATGTCTATGGCCTCCCTCATCTTGCCTTCCCTGAATAGTTTGATCAGGGCCATGTCCCAAACATACTGGCTGTGATCGTAGATATGCTCTCTGCTCATGTCCTCTGGAAGCGGCGACTCTGTTACGAAATGCCGGTGCGAGAGGCTGTGGCTGCTAACTAGGACGACGCGCTTACCACTCTCCTCAATGGCTTCCCTGCAAGCCTTTCCTAGAGCTAGGGCTTGCTCAATCATGACCTCGGGCGAGTAGTAGTGGGTGTTTCTGTTCGAGCTTATCGTGATTACGGGTTTGTCCCACTTCGGGTTAAGCATGTGGCAGGAGGTTATCGTTCCATAATCGACCCTGAAGTCGGGGTTCCGCATCATCCTGGTTATGAGGCCTGCCTCAGCGGCCTTCTCGCACATGGCCTCAGATAGTTCTACATCGACTTGCAGATCGTAGTTGTAACGGAAGATATTCGGAAATATCGGATCTACCGACTTCGATGAGAATCTGGGCAGACCCAGGAAATGCGTTCCCACATAGGTCTGCCAATGGGGCGTGAATACGACAATAGCATCGTAATCTAGGCTCTCTAGTTTCCTGGCAAGACGATTATATCCCCATCTCAGAGTCTCCCATCCGCCCTCCGAAATAGGTTCATTCTGAGGAGGGTTCTCTGCATAGACAACGTGTGGTGGGTGTGGGGCGAGGGCCCCTAGTACGATCTCTCCCTTCGGCATGCTCAACGAGGTGCTGAAATCTAAAGAAAACCTTCCGGCTCAGCCAGTAGACTTCATGGGTATCCTGTGAGCCGTAATTAGCGTGAAGTGGGATAGCCCCCCTATTTGGCCGGTCGCAGTGCCGTCGATTCTCGGCTTTTCAATAGCCTGTACGTATGAGCTTCTTTCGATTCAAGATCTCTTTGGACAGGCCCTACTGATACCGATACTGGCACTTACAGCGTCATCGGGCCTTGTTATGTTTCTCCCGGATAGATACGAGTCCAAGTTAGAATGTGTTCTGGGGATATGCGCGATGATTCTTCTGGCTGTCATACCCCAACTCATATTCCCGATATGGTTCGGAATTGTCATCCTGTTCTGGTTGGCTCAATCGCTCTATGTCTGGAAGCTAAACTATCCCACTTTCAGACTGGGATTATGGCTGGGTTCGGGAGGCATGTCAGGCCTGTACCTCGGCAGTCTTTTCGCCTTCAACGTACTATCATCCTGAGTGGTCCAGCCTTCTTTCGAATCGAGTGGTTCCGATGAACAAGCCTGTGAGCATGAACGAGGGTATGCAAAGGAGTATTCCAGACACGAGTAATATATCTGAGTCCGGATAATCTGCCAACACTGCAACCTCGGCTATCCCGCTAGAACCCTGAACGGCCCTCATCAATATTACATCGACATCCAGCAGATTTTCCGGGAGATGCTCGAAAGACCACTCCGAGTCAGCCTCGAGGGTTTTAGAGGAACCGTGTGGAAGCGCTGATTCGAAATCTATGACGCCGCGATCTGCGAGTGGTTCGACTAAGCCCCTGTCGATTAGGAGGATTTGAACAGGGACATCACCAACGTTCGTTATTGTGACAATCGTCGGATTCGATAAGCTGTGAACTTCCAATGTATCCAATCGTACATCGTCGCCCTCCATTCTGAAATCAGGATGTTCACTATCTGTTCCAGGGCCATTTATCGCAAATGATATGGCTAGCATGCCCAATATTACTGCGAGTAAGGTGGACTTGACATGATTGGGGCTGGTGAATGTTCGAAGAGCTCCCTTGATCCCGGATTTTCTCAGCAGAGGCTGTATGTGGATGCAGGTCTTAGAACAAATAACCGCCAACAACAAACCAGGCAGTATATCGAAGGCCCAGTGAATTCCAAGATAGAGAATGGAGAACGAGTATATTGCTACATTGGCCATTATGAATCTGTCAAGACCCCTGTGACGCCATGAGGAGGTTTCGATACCATTGGCCTTGAGGTGTGCTCGATGTATCAACAAAAGGGAGACTGGCAAGCCGATATGCAGACTTGGAACACCGTTGTCGAAAGGATCGTTACTAGTGAAGAAGGCAAGATTCCAGCTATCATGGTACATCAGCGCCTCGATACCCGGAATGTAACTCGATGTCACTTCTACGTTGAAGAAGAGATAGAATGGAACGGCGAGCACGTAGATGATCACATAATTCATGGCTGATAGGTCTGCAAGATCCCTGTCTCCAGAAAGAATGTAATGAACTGGTGGATACCATATTATGAACAAATAGGCGAATAGGTAGTGAAGCGATAGTATCTGAATTATTACCTCACTTTCAATTATTGATTGTACCCCGAGTACGAAGCTTCCCTCGATCTCATCAATGAGATGCGTATAACCGCCCACAATCCCTTTCAGAGGCTCATTGTGATGGTCTGTGAATGCCTTGAATCCGAACATCGCGAGATAAAGTAAGAGATGCCAATAATACCTCTGATTCAAAATCTCAAGGGGAATTTCACGCAGACTTAGACGTAGACTTGGGTCTTTTCGAGTCCACAACATATAGAGCGGGGTGGTCAATAGAAGTAGGAGCCCGATGGAGGTTCCATAGGGTCCGAACGGCCAAATCACGCGGGTGGGGCGGGCGTTCACGTCAAGAAGTCAATGCCTGAATTGTGATATCTTGATGCGTGATGAGGAGTCCACAGCAATCGTGGGAGGTTGGACAGAGATGGTCGAAGATGGGCTAATACAAGCAGCAGCGCGATTGAGGGACGACTGTGACGAGTATGCAGACAGGATAATCGAAGATGAGCTGGTTGATTACGTCTACAACCCACTCAGATATGCATGGGACGTCCATGAGGAATATCTCCGCATGGCTGCATGCGGGGCTGCGGAGACCGTTTTGCTGGGAATGAATCCAGGACCTCATGGAATGGGCCAAATGGGAATTCCTTTTGCTGCAACCTCGATGGTTCGTGATGTGCTTAGAATATCCTCGATACCCGTTGATCAACCAAGGCGCATACACCCGAAAAGACCTGTTGAGGGTCTTGAATGGAAGCGCGAAGAGGTTTCAGGTACGCGTCTATGGGGCCTTCTAGCGGAAAAATACGGTGACGGGCCCCAAATCTTGTCCAAGGTTTTCTTGGTGAATCACTGCCCGCTAATGTTGTTGCATGGAGAAAGAGGTACCAATGTAACTCCCGACAAGATACGGGGAGACACGATGAGCAGTCTTCTTGTGCGTTGTGATGAGCATCTCAGAGAAGTTATTGGGATTCTCAAGGCTAGGCGCGTTATTGGGGTCGGAGCATTTGCCACAAAAAGAGCCAGGAAAGCCCTACTGGGCGAAAATGTGGTTATCGATTCATGCTGGCACCCTTCACCTGCATCCCCACTGGCAAATCGGAATGGAGGGGCTGATTGGAGAGTCAATGTCAGGTCTATTCTTCCCGATTGAACTCGGAATACGGTTATACGGTGTAGCCGGATACACCGGGTGATGAGCATCACACTGACACCGCGCAATCTGCTAAGAAATGCCGATATCTATGCCGATAAACCGGCTTTATCCGTCATGTCTGGAAAGGACGAAGACGGGAAATGGATGTGGGACACCAAGACTTGGAAAGAGTTCTCTGATGAGGTAGTTGCAATTTCCAAATCTCTAATCGCAATGGGTTTTGAGAAGGGGGACAGGATGAGCATATACGCATACAACAGGCCAGAATGGTACTCGTGCTACGGCGCTACACAGATGACCAATGGTGTTGGTGTGGGGGTGTATCACACATGCTCTCCTGAAGAAGTCGAATGGGTCATAGGAGACTCTGGTTCGAAGGTCGTGATTATTGGCGATAACCCGCAATCCGGTGGGGATCCTGAGAAGACACCAAGTCGGCGTTATGCCAAGATTGCTGATAAGCTTCCCGAGGTTGAGTGCATCGTCGTGTTGGATGGTGTAGAATCGATTGATCATGAGAAGGCAGTATCATGGGATGAATTCATGGCTATGGGTAAAGACATAGGTGATTCAGAAGTGCATGCAAGAATCGATGGGATCGAACCTGACGATTTGGCTGCATTGATATACACATCGGGAACTACTGGAAACCCAAAAGGGGTCATGCTAACCCATGACAACTGGGATGCTGAACTGAGCGAAGTGGATGAAATAATAACGCTGAATCAAGGTGAGAACTATGTCTCTTGGCTTCCCCTTGCACACGTATTCGGGCAGTTGGTGGATAATCATCTCTGGTGTAGGTCTGCAATACACATGCACGTGGTGGACAATGCATTGCATGTGGTGGACTACGCGAAGAAGGTTCAACCCCATCTTTTCATCGGCGTGCCAAGAATATATGAGAAAATATACTCAAGTCTGTTCTCAAAATTCGGTTCGGGTGCGTTGAAGATTCTGAGTGGACTTCCTGGGATTGGTGGTTTCCTAAAGGGCAAGGCAAGAGAAGCAGTTGGAATGAGCAACGTACGCTTCGCAGTCACAGGAGCGGCACCGATTAACCCTGATATTCTCAAATTCTTCCATAAATTTGGAATTCCGATCTATGAAGGATATGGAATGACTGAGACTACCGCTGGGGCCACATTGGGTCATGGCAAGGCAAATCGGATCGGCAGCGTAGGAAAGCCGTTTTCAGGGACTGAACTGAAAATTGCCGATGACGGAGAAATATTGTTCCGTGGCCGACATGTGATGAAGGGATACTTCGGCAATGAGAAGGCAACTGCAGAGACGATGACCGATGACGGGTGGCTAATGTCCGGTGATATAGGTAAGATAGACGAAGACGGCTTCGTGTACATCACCGGTCGAAAGAAGGAGATCTATGTGAACTCGGGTGGCAAGAATATCGCCCCACTGGTAATAGAGGAGACAATGAAATCCATCCCCGAAGTATCGCAGTGCTTCCTCGTGGGGGATCAGCGGAAGTTCTGCTCTGCACTATTGACTCTTGACATCGGCGCTGTTTTGCGGGACCACCATGGCGTGGATGCGCAGAAAGTTCCGAAAGATCCGGCAAAACAGATCGCTGAGCTTGAATCCAGAGGCTCCAGTGTCGAGCAAGAAGTTTCGAATCTTTTCCCACAGATTGAGAGCAAAGTGATGGAGTTGAATTCGCAATTTGCTCCGCCTGAGCAGGTCCGTAAATTCACCATTCTGCCCCGAGACTTCTCCGTCGATCACGGCGAATTAACGCCAACACTCAAGATTCGCCGGAAGCAGATTCGAGAAAACTGGGCATCAGAGATCGAGAGCATGTACTCTGACGCCTGAGTGTGATATGTTGACTCCTGAAGCGTGGGCTGCATTAGCCAGCGTTTTCATAGTCGGGGCTATGAGCCCTGGTCCGTCCCTAGCAGTGGTCCTCAGAAATACTATGTCAGGGGGACGGAGGCAAGGCGTTGCAACAGGAATCGGTCACGGCATTGGTTTCGGAGTGTATGCTT
>JAZANC010000117.1:0-4128 GCA_036228805.1 Thermoplasmatota archaeon | reverse complement strand
TGTTTGTTCTCGCAGTTGAAGCGCTGGGACGGAACACAGGTCAACCTGACTGGTTAGTTGGTCTATCTTTCCTCGCTCTTTTCTGTATGGGCGGGGTTCTTGCATTCATGCCTAGGATAAGCATATTTCGTTTATTTCAATCCGGAGACCAGCCATAAGTCGACTCGATCCAGTCTCGATTTACCCTATGTAGAAGTTCATCAAGAGTTTGTTCTTTTTTTCCGGAACCAATCCACTCATCGCAAAGCTCCTTCGTTCTACGGGGAACTGTGCGGGGGCCCAGTACGGCACCTGGACGCCGAGGATCATCGAGATAATCGGTTTCCATGCCCCAGTAGGCGGCTCCCTCGTTCCATGAGTCGATAATTTGAGTGATACTCCCGCGCCCTACACTCACCGTACAGGGGAGTTTTGATCTGAACGTGTCAGAAAGATTTGGTGGGGCATAATGGCGAACCGTCTTTTTTCTGTCCAAACCTGATTTTGATCTTATTGCATCGATGCTCCTGCAGGTTTCTTCGCCATTCTCTTCGACGTGCAGTTGAACGGCTGAATCGTCCTCCTTAGCCATTTTCAATACGTCGATTAGCAAATCGTTTGCATGTCCCCACCTTTCTTCTGATACAGGATAATGTGGTCTTCCAACCTCCCCTATGCCAACTGCATCGCGTTCATTTACATGGTCAAGAGCAATCGAAACTGCTTCGAGATGAATCTCTGATGCTGCCTTGACCCCTATCTCATCTGATTGATGGTCCCATGCCACGGGATGTGGCCCGAGTATTACGCCCACACCTATGTCGACCTTCTTACGAATGTGATCGGCCATTTCAAGTGTTGATGAGTAAGCGGCCCTATACCCTTCTCCATCGATAGGCAGAGAAGAAAATTTGGGCTTGTGAACTAATAATATCGAAGTTCCCCCGGAGGCTTTGAACGCCTTAGCTGCCTCAATTCCCTGGCCTGATTTATCCAGATGGATATGATGGTCGACAATTGGGCCTTGCCAAGACCATTCTTTAGCCGGAGATATCACGCGAGCGCTCCTTCTTCTCCGAGGATCTCGAGATATGTATGAATTGCTAACTCACCGATCTTTCTGGAGTTCATTCCGAATACGAGTCCCCTCCCGCTCGGAAAGAGTATGATTGTACCTCCAAATCTGGTGGCAGCAATCTCTATTGCACCTAAGTCATCATTCATGGATGCTTCATTTAAACGACCTATTGCTACGCTAGAGATGACGGCTCGGCCGGTTCTGAAACTCATTAGGATAGGGCCGGATTCCATCGTGATTCCCTCTTCCTGGTAACCGAGACGCAGTAATGCTTCTCTTGCTACTAGTTTCGCAACTTCCGGTCTGGCTATGCCATGGACTAGTATCCCTCCTGATTGCTCAAACACCAAAGTAGCTCTAGGATGTGAGCGCTCCAAGACGACTTCGTCGCCTATCATAGAGGCTCCTTTTAACGAAAGAGCCTCGCTTCTCGATACTATGTCCCTCGGGATAAATCTGAAAGTTTGATCTTCCACACTAACCTCAAGTCGATCAGTGACATCGCTCATTCAGACTCCCTCCATACATATTCCACATCGGGCCACATAGAAAGTACCTCCGAGATACGCTGCAGCCTTGCCTGATGAACAGGGACTAAGATGGTACTTGCCGTATCATCGGATCTAATATGAACCATGGCACCCCTGAGTCTAGACATCTGGCGGATATCTCTCTTGAAATCTAGATCATTCTTCCATGTGCGCTGTTCTTCTCTCCACCATGCTGCTGCGGATGCTGCTGCTGCGCCCATGTTAGAATCTACATGCGGGTGCGTGGCTATATCGGGTATCACTTCCGATCTGGCTTTCCTCCATCTCCTTCCAGTACCAAGAAGGGAGATCAAGTTGGAGGCTTTAGCGGCCTGATCGGCATGTTCCACCATCAAATCTGCCCACCCCGAATCGTCACTTGGAGGCTCTAGTGGAAATATCTTTGATGAGGGGTACGAATCTACAAGCCTCATTGGTTCGGGATCTGGAATGGACACCTGTTTCAAATCAAGAGTCGTGATATCTGCCAAATAACGTCCCAGCGAAGTTCCTGAAGCCATAGCGGCAGCAAGATGCGCACCGGGATTTTTCTGATCTTCAGAGAATTCTTGTTCCCACCTCCAAATATCCTCCGAAGATGCTAGTATCGCTATTGCGTTCCAATCTCCTTTGGGTCGTAGTTCTGCGGGAGATTCGATGCACGGAAGATGTGGCCAGAGGATGTAAACCCCCCCATCCGGGTCAGCTAAATGAATTGGTTCCCATGCAAGGTGTGCTCGGTCCACGGGTCAAAGAAAGCAGGGTGAGAAATCAACGCCACGGTCAAATCTGTTTCATTTGGCACATTATGCGGGGTGGATTCAAGAGAGCGGAGCACCCGGCACGGATTAGGCATGAATAACAGTGGGGGGTCTGACCCGGTCATTCAACTGAATGAGGTATTTCCTGGTGACACCAATGCACTAAACACACTATTTGGTGGTCGATTGATGTCTATCATGGATACCGCTGCAGGAATGGCTGCAAGCAAATTTTGCAGCGAAGACGTAGTTACAATCTCGGTTGACGCTCTGAAATTTAAGAGGCCTGCGTACCAAGGCGACATAATCAGAACCATCGCTAGAGTTGTTTGGACTTCTCCAAGAACCATTGGCGTACACGTCACATCTTGCAGACTTTCTCGAAAGGAATGGAACCCTGAAGAGATTTGTTCAGGATTTTTCTTTATGGTTGCAGTGGACGGTTCAATGAAACCTACAGAAGTACCCCAATTCACGCCGAGTGACGAAGAGGAGGATCGCCTGTACAACATGGCAAAGCAAGCAAGAGACGGCATGAGGGTGGAGAATTCCTGATTCGGTCGTCAAACTAATCACCAGAGGTTGTTGACTCATGCCTGTCCTGAATCTGGCTGTACTTGCCACTGAAAGCCTTCTACGGAGTCTCGGTAAGATTTCAGATTCAAGAGATGTTGAGTCTTATGTTTACAAAGAAGGAGAAGGGTCGGAAAGAAGGATTCTTTCGATGATTAGGCCCCTAAAACATCCGGAGAGTCTCCGGCCTCTGCTATCGGCACTGAATGTTGCTGAGTCTGGGATAATAGAGGTCAGAGAAATCAATGCAGCAATTGGGGAGGCCATGGTGGCATACTCTTCATCCAAAGTGGAGAATGGGCACATCATAATCAATCCAAAAGATGGTGATTGGATCGATCCCGAGAAGCTATCGTTAATTCGTAATCAAGCCGGTCTTGAGTCGTGGAAAATACACGATTCCTTGCCGGATCCGCATGAAATTAGATCGGAGCTTCTGAGCAGAGTTAGGATTGACACTGCGGACGAAGAGGTTCTTGTCTCCATTGATCAGCACTTTGTCGTCAAAGGGATTGGATTGGTTGGGATTGGATACGTTCGTTCCGGCGTAATCCGGAAACATGACTCTGTTGAAATTTATCCAGGGGGGCATGTCGGAGTAGTGCGTTCCCTGCAAGTAATGGATGACGATGTTGACTTCGCAATAGCAGGTGACCGTGTAGGTGTGGCTCTTAGGGGGGTTCAGGACAATATTCTTGACAAGGGCAGCCAGATCGTGGGTGTTGGATCGAAACTTTTGACTCGAATGGAGAAAAGTAAGATTGAGATCAACATTTCAGCATTCCAGAAAAATGTTCTGAAAGTTGGAGATGTAGTCCACATGTCTTGTGATTTGCAATTCATCGTTGGAAGAGTGGAATCTGTGAGCGGGAGCAGTATGGTAGTTGCGTGGGACAGACCCGTAGATGTAAGGACGTCTTCAGAAAAACCACCGCTTCTAGTGCAGTTGGATGCAGGGCCAATGAGGATTATTGGAGCGATAACTGATATTCATCCGGTCTGATCATATCTTCTCTTGTAGAGGCCTGAGACATCATTTCCAGCCTAAGAGTATAAATTGTGAAACTTTGGATGGAGGTCCGGATGTACTCAGCCGGGCCACAGGCTCGGGCAGAGAATAGTGAGTCGGAGTGGTTCGACGACCTATCTCTGGTCGGGCTGTCAAGACACTTCAGAGCTGTGCTCGATCAGCGAAAGCTGCGATTTG
>JAZANC010000116.1:0-8396 GCA_036228805.1 Thermoplasmatota archaeon | reverse complement strand
TGTTGTCGCGACCACCCTGTTGAACCATGAACGTCCTGATTTGGTTCTTGACGCAGTTCGAAATATGTTTCCCGACTGGTCTCCAGAGAATATGCCGGAGAGAGGCGTTTTTCCCTCCAGCTCTACCCCGGTGAGGCTTGTTTCGAATGTCGAGAGTTTGAATACGATGATAGAAGAGGCCAGAAATCACAGGATTTTGGATACCGCCCTCGATGCAATGACCTTGAAATCTGATGGTGAAATCTCGACATTCTCGCTCTCCAGACAGGCTGCAGCGGCAGGGAAATGCTCCTTCGTTATCGATGAGGTTCCTCTTGGCGGGACGATTGACGTCACCGTGAAGGAGGTTGATCTCGATGGCTATCTTACAAATCTGACAGACCACCCAGGAAGGGACAACGTCCCCAGACGGCCCGGTGACGACCTAGCAATGAACGAAGACGGGAGTTCAACGGAGTGGATAGACACCCGGAGATTGTAGTCATGGAAGGCCATTGGCCATCCATGCTTCGATAATGGGGGTATCGGCTGGAAGCCACTTTACCTCATTGAGATTCTCTCTATCCAGCCAAACAGATGCATCGTGTTCGATAAGAGTGATTGAATTCGGATTCACCACGCCACAGTCGATTATTCTCAGATCTACAGTGCGGTCCTCATATCTGTAGAGTTCCTTGGCAACCTCGTGTCCGGGCGTTATGTAAATTCCTAGTTCCTCAGTAACTTCTCTAGAGACTGCCTCTAGGAGATTCTCCTCCTTCGACACCTTTCCGCCGGGAAACTCCCACCATCCGGACCATTGGTCTTCAGGTGGTCTCCTACAGGATAGTATTCGCCCTGACGAATCTCGTAAAAGCGCCCCTACCACCAACATCACAGGAGGTGTTGATATTGCTTCTGCGATGCCTGAAACGACCTCAATCTGATGGTCCAGAGGTAAAAATCTGGTCGGAGGAAGGTGTATGAAAAGAACTGGAAGAGGCCTATTATCCACGTGGACATTCGATTCCAGTACTGAGTTCAATGACCTGAAATAGGTCTCGTTGCAGATATATCCGCCGCATTCAGAGCTCAGAATGATATCCTCTGAATCCTCGATACATTCATCGATAACATGTCTACTCAGTGTTGTAGTAATCCTCTCTGGGGCTCCATCGACTATTTTTTCCATATTCAAAATTCGACCTGAATTATCGATTCTACCGACGTCATACTTGTTCTTAGCCTCGATCTCTATGCAAATCCTCTTTCTCTCCGTCGCTATACCAAAATGAAGGACTCCCGAGCATTCTCCCGACTCGATCGCCCGCGATGCGATCTTTGACCCATCCTCGTCAACAGGAAGAAGTTTGCACATTACATCCTTATCGTCCATTTCATTGGCTATTGCCCTTGCAACATCCCACGAATGATTGGAGTCCATACCATCGAATGGCTCGAATCCTGTTACCAATATTGGTCGCTTTTGGCTATGGGACGGAATCTGCATGTTTGTCCACCCGAGGTTGCATCACATATTTGTCGTGTCGCCAAGCTCGCACCCCATGGCATCCGAAGAGCTTGCAGTCACTTTGGACCCGAAAGGGCCTGGAAGGGCGACTCCTCTGGGCGTCATAAAGGCAATCTGGAACGAGTTGAGCGGCGGTATCGGTCCATGGGGCGCGTTCCGACCCGTATTCTCTACAATGCTTGCTATGATACCATTCCTCTACCTAGGACAGCATTTCAACAGACAGCACAAGAAGGGTGCTTGGTGGTTCATACTACAACTACCGCTTATCCTCACAATTGTCCTTTGGCCTCTGATCTACATCTGGTCCATCATTGACTCCTGGTGGGTGTCGAATGGCATTGTATCCAGAGGGTCGGCTCGATAGGCTAGAATGTCTCCGGGAGTTCAATTGGGCTGAATAAATGGCCTGGACTACGAGATTTGGAAAGTTGGATTCTGACCAATCTCTCCCAGTCCCTTAGAAGTGCGAGCACAGATGCAAATGGCGCTTCTACGGAATTAATCGCCGTGCGCATTAGCGTATCGAGAATGTCCATCCTATCTTCATCGAGTGAGCCAAGCAGGCGGTCCAATGGGAATGAGTCGATTAAAGGGGCCTGCAAGCCGTCTTCCAATGACATTGGTTCAAGCAGGTGCTCTGGTAACTCTTCATTGGCTGAATCGGCTACATTCCTGAGTTCTAGGCTGATGATCCTGATGTACTTCGAAAGGACCAATGCAACCTCGACCACGGGCATACTGTACTGTTTAACGAATGAAACCATATTTTCATGAATGAACAGTATTCTTTCCCCGACGGGTTGATCTGTTCCAGGAATTCGAATATTCTCCTCCATACAGCCTTCACCTTCACTGTACGGATCTGTCATCGTACCTGATAGGTGAGCCGGAATTACCCCTGACGCCATCAAGTAAATCGTCAGCGATCTCAAAACGATCATTGAGCCAGTCTCCATCAGTATCCCAATTGGTCGGATCGGTTCCATCGGCTATTGAATCGCCGTCGAAGTCCAACAACCACCAACCGTACGAGTACTCTCCAAGGCCTATGTTGGGGAGATGGAATTCATCGCCCGCGAATCGATTATAGGAATCTGTCCAATTACCGCTGAGTAAGACCTCGTCGTTGCTAGTGTCTATCTGGGTGTAATCAGCATCATTGTCGTCCAGAATCAACGCGTACAGTCGGTCGCTCATGCTGATTCGGTTCATTCTGAAGTAATTGGAAGACAGCGATGATGTCTGGCCGCACAGACCTAGGACTACCTCTCTGAACTGCCACCCTTCCTCAACAGGATCGCCCCTGCAATCGAATAAGGGGGCGGATCGGACAAGTGCGGGTGAAGAAAGAGTGGCATTGACTATCCCGAAATATTCTTGGAAATTTGTATATGGCACATATTGACAGCTCCCTGTTCCGCAGTCGTAATCTCCATCTCGATCGGCATCGCCCCCTACATCTGATGCATCAGTCGCATCCAAGGTGAACCAAGTCCAATTCAAGATGGGTCTCGAGATGGCGCCACCGTTGATATTCACGGGCTTCCAGCTGTTGGATGATATCTGTTGCCAGACCACTTCAATCTGCATCAGGGAGGACCAGTTGTCGTTAGCCTCATTCCAGCCCATATGATACTCGTAGTAATCGGGCAGCATATCCCCATCAGTATCATTATCTAGAGCGTTTGTACCATACTTGAGTATCTCACGACCGTCAGAGAGATTGTAATTTTGAAGGTAATCAGAGACTGAGCCGCCGATTCCGAAAACGGGTTCCATCAATATCGAATCAGAGTCAGAGTCATTGGATAGCGGGAGAGTCCCGTTGCCGAATTCCATCGAATTCGTGAATAATAGCGGAGAGTTGCCGAATCCGATTTGCTCGGAAGAGTTGGCGGATTGGAATATACGGTCCACCCATGCGCCTTGTTCTGCCGGGCTATCTTCCGATGTCCGGTCGTACCACCCATCGGAATCAGGGTCATAAGCACCATCTAAAGGATTCAGTGGGTTCAACGACCACCGGAGCTGTCCCTCCGGGAGAGGTAGCCAGTGGCCGAAAATAGAGTAGCAATATTCCCATCCATCGGGGAGCCCGTCCATGTCTGAATCATCATGCGTAGGGTCGCTTATGCCTAAGAGAGTACGATTGAAGCTGTCAGGGTCAAAGGAGTTGATCAGCCCCATCTTCTCGAAGGATTCTTCGGACTTAGTTGCAAATGCATTGTACATCTCATCGATGGCCTCCTCTTCTGACAAGCCAGCCTCATACTGGAGTGCGGCAATGGCATCGGTTCCATAGGAAACTGTACCTAAACCAGAGGGGATTGTATCGATGGCAAGGAGTTTCCCATACACCCTTGACTCGTACTCAGCAAGGTTATCAAATGACTCGGAAGGAGATATCAGACCATCGCCATTACAATCCCACGAGTCCTCATCAGAATCCCTATCGACATCTGTGGAGGTAAGTGGATTTATCGTCCATTCATTTGACTCCAGGTCCCACTCAGTGAACCAGTATTCGTAACCATCACTCATCCCGTCGCGATCAGTGTCTTCTTCGCTGGGATCGGACACGCCCATCAGGGCTTCTAGGAGAGGTCGCATGAGCCCGCTTGATTGCCACTCATTGAATTGGGAAATTGCAATGTGCGCTCTACCTTGTTTCGTGAATAGGACCCTGTAAACTCGATTCATGGACTCAAGGGCGTCCAATGTGGTTGCTTCCTCGTGGAATCTGGGTGCGTCTGGGGGTGCGAGGGCGCCGTTGGCAGGATTGGTATTGGTCAAATTAAGCTCTACAAGGTCAGTTAATCCGTCCCTGTCCGAATCGAAATACCCGTCAGAGGGCACGAGTGGATTTAGTGTCCAAGTATCAGCATCATAATTCCATTTGGTGAATATCATCTCCACCCCATCGAGTAATCCATCGCCATCAGTGTCCGGGTTATTGGGGTCTGCAGTCAAGGGGCTGTCTTGGTTAATCGTCCTAGCTGCTTCTCCAAAAGAAATTATGGAGTCGGCTGTTAACCATGGAGTCGGCATCCATTCACCCCCATTGCTGAGGAGGTAGAATTGTGGAGAGGTTACAAGGGAGTCGATCTCACTCATATTCCCTGGTATACTGCTATATTCCTCCCAGTTGGTGAGTCCATCGCCGTCCGGATCGCCGACATCATCGTTTCCATTTACAGGATTGAGTGTCCAACGCTCATCGAAAACTGACCATCTTGCATGATATGCTTCCCACCCGTCCGGCATCCCATCCGAGTCTGAGTCTGGAGAGACGGGGTCAGAGGAGCCGGTATCGAGTTCTGTTATACCAGCCAAAAGGCTCGTTACTTCTGTACTAGCTAATTCTCCGAATGAGGCCTGTGGGTCGCTAATCTGTTCTGATGCATTGAAAATCCAGGTGTCGAAGCCTTCAGGCAGGTCTGATACAGAAGCCCATGACCCTCCAACGAGTATTTCCGACCTTAGATGGTACTCGAGCCAATTCACGAATTGCTCCTGAGGGGCAAGTATTCCATCGCCATCCACATCATATCCGTCTCCATCCGGATTGCCCAGTGCGTCGCTTCCATTGAGGGGGTTAATCCCAGCATTGGCTAAATTCCAAGAGCATGCATACCTAGCTTCCCAACCATCGGGAAGACTGTCACCATCTGAATCCACCAGATTTGGATCCGTAGCGACCCATGACGCTGCACTTTCGGCTGATTCTCCATGAGTCACTAGGCCATTTTCTCTAACGGTCTCAAGCAGCACTGACCATCGATATTCACACCCATTAGTCAGGCCGTCGCCATCTGCATCTTCATCCGCATCGCTCGGATCCAATGGATCCAGCGTCCAGATATTCCCCCCTGTATATGAATCGCCTATCCATCTTCGATTCTCAATCTCCCAACCATCGGGCATCCCATCGCCATCAGTATCAGGATTAGACGGGTCGGTAGGGACATCTGCACCGCCGCCTGAGCCAGAGTTCAACCATCCTGAGAGATGCACCTGTCTTGCAAGTATGCCGTCGGAATCATCGCATATCTGCTCAGGGATGCCCGGGCCACCAGTTGAGAGGTAATGGCATTGGAAAGGCGTTGAATCGTAGAACCACCCCCAATACTCTTGACCATCAGTCAGCCCATCCCCATCACTGTCAGTAAGTCTCGGATCTGTCCCATTTGAGCCATTCTCAGATATTGAAATATAGCGATATTCGTCCAGATTGGTCCAAGGCGCCCGGAATCCGAACGGGCCTCCAACATCAAAGCCATCGAGATCAGCGTCCCTGGGCGCGTCGAAGGGATTGGTCGGATCCAGACCATGATAGAACTCCCAGCCATCAGGCATGCCGTCGAAGTCTGAATCCGTAGATGTGGGGTCGATCGGGAGGATATTCATGTAGCGCCCCGATTCAAGTCCCGCGCTTACCCACCTCTCGCCACCAGTGATCCATGACGCGATATCAGAAATTGGGCCATTCATTTTCACAGGTGGGTCGATCATACCCAGCACTCCGCTTCCATCTCCCTCCAACGCCCACAGGCCTTCTCTTGATCCGACTAGCACCATTCCGGGTATCTGCTCGATAGATAGGACATCGTTGCCGCCTGAGAGCCATGATTCTGAATTGAACATCCTATCATTCGAAATGGCGTATGCAGGTTCTGTGACAAGGTCATCAAGATCAATGATATGAATGCCGGACGGAGTGCCCAGCCATACACCGGTGAGTTGTGCCATATTTCCGCTTCCGTCCAAGATGCCTGCGAGTTCAAGGACGTTTACTACAGCTGATTTAGAGGTGTTGAGGAGGTCTGCTATCCCGACGAATGATTCTGCATTTTCACCATCATATACCCATAGTGGAGATCCAAACGTTTCAGACAGATCGCTTGTTGTCCATCGAATCAGGCCCGTATCTGTCCCGACCAATAGCATTGGTGGCTCACCTTGTCTGACAACATGAAGGGCAACGGTTCCAGTAGCATTTCTAGTTGACAAAGCCTGCTCAAGAGTCTCGACGTTTTCTAGACCGTCAATACTGAGGATGCCATTATCAGAATTAACGACTGCACTGAAAACAGAACCGCCTGATCCGAATAAAATCATAGCACCTGGACCCATTGGGGGCAGTGGACTTATCGAAAGAAGAGGTGTTGTAGCCAAGAAGGCGCTCGAGTCAAAATCAAGTTCTCCCTGTGAGACGGGTATCGCCGTGATTCCAAAGTTAGTGGACACCACTATTACCTTCGAACCGTCTGAAAGGGTCGCTATCTCGGCATCTGAGATCTCTCCCTTTACTGATTCCTTGTAGGTTAGAGTCGAGTCATCGAGCGGATCTAATATTGTGATCCCATATTTTGACACGATCAGAACGAGGCCTTCTGAATCGATCGCCTCAACCACAACCACTGACGAGTCGGCCAGCGAAGGATTGGACGTCTCAGTTAGGAAAGATGGCTCATCGGAGCTTTCCATAGATGCTAAATGGAGACCGGGTCTGACGGAGAATCCTTCGTCTATGGAGATCAAGTACTCCTCATAACTGCTGAATGCCTCGCCCCATCTTGATGTCGCGATTGAGCTATCTTGAGCGATATAACCGTCACCATCTGAGTCCCACCCGTCCATGTCATGATCGACTATGGCGTCTGAGGCATTTCTCGGATCGAGGCCGTAATGATACTCCCAACCATCAGATATACCGTCCCCTCGTATAGCAAGTGGTGTTGCGACTCCGTCATCCACTACATAGTGGTCTGAGTCTGAATAACGGGGGTCGCTTCCGAGCCACCCGGGTAAGCCTGTTTCACTTTCTTGGGAGGTTTGACATGCTCCATCAGCAATCCCGGGAATTGGACCTTGGCACCACAGACCGTCTCTCTCATCCACCCATCCATCTGGCTGGGAGTATCTGTACTCTTCAGGGCTTGTGAATCGCTCACCGGGCTCCACTTCTCCATCGCGATCGAAGTCGAATCCATCTCCACAACCCCACTCAAGAAGGCCGAAACACTGATCTGGGTCCTCTATGGAGTCTCTTGGATCAAGTGGGTCGAAATAAAGACAAGTCCATGCAGTTGAAGATTGATCTATGTAGCCCGCGCCTCCATCGGTGCACATGCTTATCTCGAATCCGTCAGGCAGCCCGTCCCCGTCAGTATCGGCTTTTCTGGGGTCGAGATACTCCCTGAAACCACTTTCAGTTTCCTCGGGAGACTTCCCAGTCAGAGACAGCCTTGTGGTAAAGCATGATTCCAAAGAATAGGGCCAACAGAATTCCTGCAGAGCGGTAGCGCCATCTCTATCTGCGTCGCTAGTGTTGTCTGTGGAATCGAGAGGATCGAGGCCTTGCACTGTGACGTCTCCAAGAGGATCGAATATGGTCAGTGGCTCTGAAAAGGCACTTTCATGGACATCAGGAATTTGGTCTTCATCGGTATCCACCGCAACGGGCGCCCCTCCGGTAGCGTCATCGGGATCTGTTGATCCGACTGGACTTTGTGGCCTAGTTTGAGAGAGGAATAGCACGCTAGACAGCATGATAATGGCAAGGAAAGCGGCTGTCTGCTTCCTCCTCATGGCCTTCTCCCAACCACCATACCCCCAATATGGCTTATCACGGTGATGGAGCGGTGTTCGGACGACGGTACGATGTGATGATGGATTGTAAGTGCTGATTGACGTGTTTCTAACAGATTTGTTCATTGAGTGATTCTATCGTCGACCGCTCTGTGCCATTGGAAATCACACATCTTGGATCGGGCAGCAGCGGTAACTCTGCCGCGTATAGATCAGAGGATGCAATTATCCTGATTGATTGTGGTTTCTCGATGAAACAGATGGAAAAACGACTTCTTCTGGCTGATATTGA
>JAZANC010000115.1:0-2953 GCA_036228805.1 Thermoplasmatota archaeon | reverse complement strand
GCGCGTAGATCGGTGATTTCAATCAGCGCCACGGATACAGCTGCTCTAAGCGGGTCGTCGCCCGGGCCGTTGAGGCGTCGTTATGGGGCACGTGTACACATGGATGGACTCAAGCATGACAGCGGATTGAGGGTCTTGTTGGCCTCAGCAGCAAAAGCTGCAGCTAGGCACGATAGGGTGATTCGGCCTCTTCTCAGCGTGTGGGACTCGCACCATCTCAGGGTGACAATACTGGTAGAGCGCTCAAAGATGGGTGCGAGTGCCATGGAAGAAAACCTGGGTTGGAGGGTAGCGTCGCCTGACGATTCGGCCGTTGATTCTGCTATCCAAGCAGGTTTGCTTCCAGGACATGACTCGGGATCTAGGCCGATGCACGTGATGCTGCCCCTGGATGAGTATCCTAATCTGAATACTGGGGTATCTGGCCCATTATGGACGGGGCGTATCGGCGATCCGGATGTCATGGCTAGCATGAGTGAGGCTGCGGCAGAGGGGATCTGCAAAGTCGATGATCCAGAGATGGGTCCGAAAGAAGTCAGAAGGGCGAAGCAAGCTGTGAGAAGGATATGCGATGAAGGCAAGGCAATTCATGGAAGTCACCTAGTAATCACCGATGCGCTGCCAAGTTTCGTCGGGGAGGGGGATCCGCCGAGCCCCTCGAAGATGGCAGAGGCCTTGCGTGAGAGGGGTTTCTGTGCAGAGGTTTCGAGGTATGCAGAGCCTTCCTTCAGAACAGATGCGCCCTGGTCAGCCGTATTACAGGCTTTCAGGGGTCTTTCTTGAATGGCTCATCCGCCTATGTATGACATCTCAATTCTATTCGAGGCGCTTGCCTGCTCGGATCTTATCTCTGAATAGCGGTCTTCTCGATTTCTCCAAGTTGTCTCAATGGCTTTGGCTAGTTCTTTGTCTGTCAATCCGGCTCTCATCATCGTCAAGAGGTCGGTCCCCCTGCTTGAGAAGAGGCATGTGAAAAGTCTGCCGTCTGCCGAAAGCCTGGCTCGAGTACAATCGCCACAAAAGGGCTCTGTGACGCTTGAAATGACGCCCACCTCTCCTCCCTTAGGCAATCTATACCTCTTGGCAACATCGCTTTTCTTGTCCGGTGTTATCTGCTCATCGACTCCAATGATCGACCTTATTTCTTCAGCAGTTACCACTTCTTCCATGCTCCACCCATTAGTGGTTCCAACATCCATGTACTCTATGAAACGGATAGCGATGTCTCGACTAGAAAATCTCTCAACCAGGTCCAATATTTCGTCTTCATTGGAGTTCTTCTTGACGACGGTGTTGATCTTAATCGGACCCAAACCCACAGATTCAGCAGCTTCGATCCCTGCTATCACAGATGCAACCGTATGACCCGAGTCAGTTATGGCAGCGAATGTAGATTCGTCTATTGCATCAAGGCTCACAGTGACGCGATCGAGGCCTGCTGCAGATAGTGCGGGGGCGTATCTTGGGAGGAGGACGCCGTTTGTTGTCATCGCGATTTCTACGCCCCTCATTGAAAGCATGGAAATGAGATCTGGTAGATTTTTGCGGAGCAGAGGTTCGCCGCCCGTAAGGCGGATTTTCTCCACTCCAAGATCGATGAAGATTCCTGCAAGTCTATCGATCTCCTCGAAAGACATTATTTCGGCTCTTTCTAGGAATGGGAAGTCCTTGCCGAAGACCTCTCTCGGCATACAGTATCTGCATCTGAAATTACACCTGTCGGTAACTGATATTCTCAAATCTTTGAGAGGACGCCCGAGACGGTCTCCCAGATCGTCCCTCATGTGTGCTTGGCCCGAGTCCTAGGGCATAGAGTTCGGGGTCGAACGTAGGTTCAAGTTGGTGTGCCTCCAGGGCTACATGATGCTGACCATAAGCGACAAGGCTCATGAGATGCTCCTGCATTACTCGGCACAGGCGGAAGAAGGCGATTCTCTGGCTCTTAGAATCGAAATAGTAGGGAGGGGGCCCAAGGGATTTCAATATGACCTCCAGTTTATCGATATCAATGATGCAGGCGATGATGACGTTGCACAGGAGGCTCGAGGATTCCAAGTTCGAATTGCAGCGCGCAGTGCGAAATATTTGGATGGCGCTACTTTAGATTTCAAAGAGACCCTAATGGGTGGTGGTTTCTCTTTTGAAAATCCAAATCCATTATGGATTGATGATCTTTCCCAGAGAGTCGCGGAAGTGATTGACAAAAACGTGAACCCGGCTGTAGCTTCGCATGGAGGCCATGTCGACTTGGTGGGTGTCGATGAAAATAAGGCGATAATCGCATTTGGGGGTGGCTGTCAAGGATGTGGAATGGCTGATGTCACTCTGAAGCAAGGGGTTGAGGTCATGATTATGGATAATGTCCCGGAGATAGTTGAGGTTGTTGATGCAACGGATCACGCCGCGGGTGCTAACCCATTCTATTGATTTCAATTTCAGTAGACCATGCTGATTTCATCATCATCTGGCTCGTCACTAGGAGCTGGCAAGGCAGATGCTTGGGCTCTCTCGAAGACCTCTCTGACTTTATTCTCGATTTCCCTTGCCTCATCGAGCAGGGTCTGTACGGGAATTTCGATGTCCATTAGATCGCAAAGTGCCTCAACAGCAATCAATGCCGCCCTTGCATCGGGATAAGCTGGATTGCACTCTGCTAGTAGAACCGTCACATCGAGATTCTGACGTTCACCTTCGGCAAGAAGGAAACCGGAAACACCGGTCACGATTCCTTGCTGTATCCTCTGTATCCCAGCTTTGTCCAGTGAGTCTCTCCCGTGTTGGAGGGAAGAGACGCCCCATATCTCACCGTCTTCCTTGAGCCCCAGATCTTCACTAACCAAACCATCAATGATGACGAGTCGTTCAAAACCGCCGCCATGAAACCACTCAAGGATGGTATTCGAAAATTGCACATCGCTACTTTGAGGAAACTGAATCTCAGATATGAAGACTC
>JAZANC010000114.1:0-2549 GCA_036228805.1 Thermoplasmatota archaeon | reverse complement strand
GGTTTCGCAATTTCGGTAATTGGGGCGGCCAACATAATTGGGACCCTGATGGCAGGATGGGCTGGCAAGAGATTCGGCAAGAAATGGCTATTATCGGGGATTTATGCTGGACGATCGATAGCAGCTGCTTGGTTTATTCTAACTCCAATAACCGCCAACACCGTGCTGATATTCTCATTCGCAATGGGCTTTCTATGGCTTGCCACAGTTCCACTAACGAGCGGATTGGTGGCACATATATACGGGCTCAGATATATGGCAACATTGTATGGAATAGTATTCTTTTCACATCAAATGGGTAGTTTCGTTGGTGTCTATCTTGGAGGAGTTCTCTACGATGTATATGGCAGTTATACGATTGTTTGGTGGATAGGTATAGCAGTGGGCGTTTTCTCATCATTGATCCATCTTCCAGTACGAGAAGAGTCTCGACTTGCCCCGACTATGACCTAAATTGGCAACGCTTAGGAGTAGGCGCATCTGGTCCGGGCTGTGAGCGTGTTCAAGGCATACGATATACGCGGCATAGCGGGGTCTGAAATTGATGCCTCTTTTTCCAGGAGGCTAGGGCGGTCTATAGTGGACTTTACAGGGGCTTCATCGATAGCCGTAGGGCGCGATATTCGAACATCTGGAAAGGAATTGCATGAAGCAATGATGGATGGAATCAGATCATCTGGTTGTGATGTTGTAAACCTTGGAATCGTGCCTACAGGAGTTGTTTATCGCTCGACTGTGGATATGGAGATAGACGTGGCTGTAGCGATTACAGCAAGTCACAACCCCCCTGAATATAATGGATTCAAGATTGTTCATTCTGGTTTGCCCATGGCAGGGAGTGATCTGCAAGATCTGAGATCCATTTTCGATTCGATATCGGAAGAGGAGGGTGGCCTTGATGGCTCCTTGATTGATGAGTCTAGCTATGTTAATTCCGTTATCAAAGAGATAGTGAAAGATGTAGGACCCATAAACCGAAAAATAGTGGTTTCAGTTGATGCGGCTAATGCTGTTCCTGGGCCGTATATTGTTGATCTATTCGAGAAATTGGGTGTAGAAACTGTAGCAATTAACTGTGAATGGAATGCTGATTTCCCTGCTCATCCGGCTGATCCGACTCGTCCTGACAACATGAGGGGATTGTCAGCTTCAGTGGTATCTTCAGGGGCCGAATTTGGTATCGGCTTGGACGGAGACGGCGATAGGATTGGAGTAGTTGATGAAAATGGAAGATTCATTCATCCAGATCGTTTGATTGGACTTTTTGCCAAGGATATCCTTCTCAACGAAGAGTCTAGAGGGGTTTCGGAAGAGGGCCGGACTATCCTGTATGATGTGAAATGTAGCATGGGCGTTGATGAGGCCATAGCATCAAGTGGGGGTATTGGTCGGATGGTTAGGACGGGCCATTCTTTCATGAAGAGAGAATTGGCCACCTCTCCTTCTATAAGATTCGCCGGGGAAATGTCCGGTCACCTTTTCTTCAATGATCGTTGGAATGGATTCGACTGTTCACTCTACAACAGTGCGAGGCTCATAGAGCTCGTAGCGAGGTTGTCCGACCCGGAGAATGGTGGTATTGGATTCTCCGATCTTCTTTCTTCGGTTCCGGAGTACCCATCAACGGGAGAGTCGAAAATCGGTTTTGAAGGTGAGCGGGGCGAGATAATGAAATCGGTACGCTCATCATTTTCAGACTTACAATTCTCTGAGGTCGACGGAGTGCGGGTCGCATATCCGGATGGGTGGTTCCTATGCAGGCCCTCGAACACGGAACCGATCCTGATCATGAGGGCCGAGGGACGGACAGAGGCTGCGCTAGAGTCCATCCTGTCGGATGTCCATGCCCGCATAGGCGGGATCATCAATCTCAGAGAATTGCGTTGAATCACTCGTCGTCGAGATCGTTGCCGTTCATGAGGAGCGGAAGAGCGACGATAAGTCCACAACATACTGCTCCGATGGCGGTGAAAACGAGTCCAGCGCCGGCAATAAAGCCGCCTAGTCCCTCGACTCCTGCTGCCTCTCCGACCTCATCGGTGATCATTCCGATGATGATTGAGCCTAGTACGCCGTCAAGGACGTTGACGCCTACAGCGCCGAATCCAACCCATACGCCCTTCTTCTTGTAGTTCCATAGCAGGAAACCCGCGTAGGCGAACAGTCCGGCGGATACTATCCCCAAAATTGGAGACACGTAGAACCAGAATGAATATGACGTCTCATCCGCCATGTACGTATCTATGCTATCTCCTGCACCCATCAAACCCAGCAGTGCCATTATGACTCCTATGCCTCCAAGAAGCATGGCAAGGGCTCCGAAAACTCTTGGCCCGCCACTCTTCTGGTTTGCATAAACGATCGTTGTTCCGGCTGGTGCAGAGGTTGCTTCGCCCTCTAATGTCATAGATAACGCTGTATGTCTACATAGTTAACTTTGGCGCCGGCGAAGCGGCACTGAGACCACCGATTTGCTTATTCCGGGAATGCGGACGGACGGTTTGTTGCCACTGTAGCTTAGCCTGGTTGAGCGTCTGATTCGTAATCAG
>JAZANC010000113.1:0-5765 GCA_036228805.1 Thermoplasmatota archaeon | reverse complement strand
GAATTGTGGCATTTGAGATTTGCCGAGCGGCTTCAAGCGCAGTATGGCGAATTTGACAGGAATCGTCAGCGGTTAGTGTAAGAATCACCTCGAAGCCATCTGCTTCAGCAACTGTTCTGTTTCCCATGTGGTACCTGAGAATCCTGTTGTTAGGCACACCGCCAGTGTACTTTCTACGGGTATAGGCTGGACCTTTGATCCGGCGATACATCTTCGCTGGCTTGCGTGCCATCCTAATTCCTCAGTCCGCGGCGACCGGCCGTTCGTATTTAATCCTGAAGGGGGCTTCTCCCTGCTCTCCCCATCGTCTCGCTCTCCCTCTGGACGACTCTTACTCCAAGTACGATGAGGGCGAATCCCAACAGAAGTGAGACGCCCAGCCGCTCATCGAGAAGCAGCCAACCGCCGAGGACCCCGAATGGCGGCACGAGAAACACATAGGAAGAGGCGGATGTCGCACCAATCTTCTCGACACCAACGACGAACCATATGTAAGCCAGAACGGTGGATAGTATACTCAGGTACAGGATGGCCACGAAATCCTCGTTATTGGGGGCCTTAAAGCCCCCTGAGTAAACATCCGCTAGCCACCATGGCGTGAGTAGGATCGTTCCGACGAGGGAGTACCAGACTACGATTTCTGAGGAACTGGCACCGTAGTCCCCCTCGACCTCGAGCATTATCCGAGTCAGATTCGTTGCAGTGGCCCAGCATAGTGCTGCGAGCATGATCATGAAGTCGCCTTTCATCCTGTCATGCAGGGAGATATCGGTGTTAGGGCTCCATCCCGTTACCACTGCGACCCCGACGAAGGCAAGGATGAGGCCATAGATCATCCTTGCAGTGATTTTCTGGCCGAGGAAGGGAGATGCGAGCAGGACCGTGAATATGGGATTCATGGCGATTATCAGTGAGGCGTCTCCCGCGGCGGTGAACTTCATCCCATGCATGAATAGGAGCTGGTATCCCATCACCGCAAAAACCGCAATGAGGAGAATACGCATCCATGCTTCTCTGGAATCAGGCAGCCAGCGTACTTGCTCTCCCCTGGCTGATCTATAGAAGAACCACAGGTAGAACGCTAACATGCAGACGACGTATCTCATCCATGCCCCGGTCGCTGGGGGCAAGGACAATACAAGCATGCGGCCGATAGCCCAAGAACCCCCCCATATGATAGCAACTAGAACCATCATGAAATGCACATTGAAGCCGTCTCTGTTGAACATCTCGCCACCTCGTGGTCCATGTGACCACCCTAATGCCAGAAGTCGGAATCACAAGATTCGACAATGGGGCCTATCGGGCACAGAGTCTCGTCGAGACCATCATCATAGGCATATTTGTGAGGCAGATATAGTGATGTCAACTCTACCCCGTTTCCCGCATAGCCTGCAGACATGAGTATGTGCTGGTCCAATGCAACGAATGGCATAGAGGAGCCCACGCTTACGGGTGTATGACACTCAAGCACTGTCGCAGAGGTCACACCCCGATCGACTCGATATTGACAACTGTCCCAAGGCTGTCCATTGCTCCAGGGTTGCTCTCTCGGCGAGAAAACAAAGCCAAGCGGATATATGTCTCCTTCTGGAGTGATTTCCGCGATAATGACCTTCCCATCAATGCCAGGATCAACGCCCGTGACGATGATTGTGATGTATAGGGCCTCATAAGAATCCCCTGAGAAGCGTTCATCGAGATAGGTTCCGTCCAACATCGCATCTTTGGAGATCATTACGGAAAGATGGTTGTCACTGGGCATGATCAAGTCCTGTCGGGGAGGAGTAATGGGGGAAGAGGTCCCTATTCTGATTTTCATAAGGGTGTTATCCCCATCACTCCAACGATGCACAGTATTGTCAGATGCCTCTCTGATGTACATGTAAGCGCCCAGTGGGGAGAGTGGCCTGGGATCCATGGTATCGTTGGAGATGTACGATATCGCCGTATCATACCCCGATGCCGCCGCGACTTCTGTAAGCTTCAACAATTCCATTCCGCTGTCAGAATCCACGTTCGCAGCGAACCAGAGTGAGCCCTCTGCCCAAACAAGTTTGTCGGGGAAGCTGCTACCTGAAGTATTCAAATCGTCAACCATCACAGTCGTCGCAGTGGTTCCGGTAGTCGTCCATAGTTCGTCCCCGTTGACTCCGTCGTTTGCTGAAAAGTACAGCCTGTCCCCGGCCGAGGTAAGGGATGCTGCATTACTTCCGGAGGGCCCTGGATTGATGTCTCTGACCTTGACAGCGTCATAGTTGAAGAACGACACACCGGTGTCGACTTTCCACAATTCCCTACCATCTTGGCCGTTGTCTGCGGTGAAGTAGAGAATGTCCCCTGCTAATGTTAGATCTCTCGGACTGGATCCCGTCCAGTCACCGCAGCACACATTGACGCCTTGTGACTGTCCGGATTCTGTATCTGGGTGTATATTCTCCACAATCATGGTGCCGAGTTCAGTTCCGTCGGACACCCAAAGCTCCTCACCGCTCATTTCCCAATCCTCGTAAGAATTCCAGTATGCTGCCATCGAGGAGAAAAAGACCTTGTTACCAACAGCAGTCAGCTCTTGAGGACCGGTATACCACGCTATGTTCTGACCTACGAAGGGCACTGATTCAGATAGGGTCTGGGAGAACATGCCGTCCTCTATTACCTGTTTCGTGCCAGATGTAGTTCCGTCAGAGACCCAAAGCTCGTGATCTGTGAAGGGTAGTTGTGAGTTGTTCCTGGCAAAGAAAAACAGTTTATCCCCGGCTACGGTCAGTTCGGTAATGTCGCTGTCATCCGGCTCGGACGTGCCCTGGATGATGTCTATCCAACGCTCTTCTGGATTGACGTCTTTCACCATGTAGGTACCAGACACCGTGCCGTCCGAACGCCAGAGCTCTTCTCCATGATTGCCGTCATCGGCAGCAAAATAGGCAACTCCCCCCATTACAACCGGGTTTCTCGGTGAAGCGTCCCCTGCTCCGGGGTTTAGGTCTTTGACCAAGCCAATGGGACCACTACAAACGCCCTCCCTGTGAGCGATTTCATCTCCGGCGATCTTGCCATCTATGTCTTGGACACCAGTGCCATCATCGAATCCTATTTGAAATTCATGACCAGGGAGTTCAAGTGGACAACTATCCATCTTCGGGACAAGTTGGAATATTGGTCTGGAAATCGTGTTCTGCAATGCAGACAGTGTCGATTGAAGTGTTTGATAACTAGCTTGGAGTTCCTCGATCTGATTCTCACTCAATAGAAGGTCCAACTCCAATAAGAGGGCCTCTTGTTCCATCAATGACCTTTGTAATTCTAGCTCCTCGATGTCTTCCTGAGATACCGCGATTGTCTGGTTGAGTTGTTCTATTTGCACATTAAGTGCCGTAATATTTGCCTCGAGGCTGATTCTTCGCTGGGTGGCCTGTTCGATTAATGTGCTTAATGACTCAATATCCGACTCCAGATTCTCCTTGGCCTCCAAAAGAAGGAGATTCTCCTCAGAGACTCCATCAGATGTCATGTTGGCCTCGCTCCAGAGATCTTCTATCAGATCGATTTGATCTTCAAGGTCGCGTATCTCGCTTCTATTCGATGACTCATTATAGACTAGGCCAGCGCCAAGTGATGCAGTGAAAAATAAAGAAACAATCAACAGGGAACTCCGTGCCATAGCGCAGGGGAGAGCGACCCAATCTTGTTTCTTTCCCCTACTTTTGCAATAATTCCAGTAGGGTAGGTGTAAAGTGAGGATGAGTAGCTCGAGTGCACTCATGTCCTAGAATCACCCCCCCAACACGACTTGCCAATGCGAGAGCAGTCATGGCTACACGATGGTCGTCATACGTCTCAATTTCGGTTTCCGGGCGAACCAGGACCTGCCCGCCCGGTACTTCCATTATACCTCCGTCTTTCGCATAGGCAGCCATCCCGAAAGATGAGAGAAGTTCCACCGTAGTGTTAACTCTGTGGGATTCCTTACGACTGACATGCCCTATGCCTGTTATTGTCCCTCCCTCGCCTATCGCAAGCAGTGCCGCTGCAGGCGTAATTAGATCGCTTGCATCAGATAAATCCAGACTTTCCATATTGTTATTATGCAGTGATTCTATAGCATCCCCGAGAAGTTCAGATTCCATATGCATCGTAGTCCCAAGATCGATACCATGCAGCCTTTCCAGGAGCATAATCACTGGAACCAGGCTTCTCTCCGGGGGGGTATCCACCCTTTCAGGCAAAACAATGTCCCATGGCTTGATTACGAGAGAATTTTCTGAAAACTCATTTTCCGATCCGGTTAAATTTGCAATCTTGTAACTGAGATTAAGATAGCCCCTGCTAACGGGCTTTCCTATGATACGTACGGCCAACTCCGCCTTCATCGACGGAGCTGCCATGAGGAGTGCTGAGAGCGGCTGACTTCCCTCCGATAGATCTAACTCGATGTCTCCGGAATCCGCAGGACCAGATATTCGAAAAGAGCCGTCATTCGAGCGCTTGCAATCGCAACCTATAGCCGAAAGAGCATTGGAAAGAATGTTGAATGGACGAGATCTAAGCGAGGAATCCCCTGTAATCGAAGTCTCCAGTGGGAGCGATGAGCATAGCGACATCATCATCCTGAGACCAGTTCCTGAATTCCCTAGATCAAGACCCTCGCTAGCATGGATCGGGAATCCAACATCGGAAACATTCACCAGTATCTTCCCATCCATCGTTTTTATTTTGGCGCCTAGCCTATTCAAGCTGGAAACAACATTTCTGATATCTTCTCCGACTTCCCCTTGATGATGGATTTCCATCTTACTTTGAGACTGCGAGGCCAACATAAGCCACCTTATGATGTGGCTCTTGGAAGCCGGAAGAGGCCAAGCTGCGCCCTCGGCAATACTAGATCGGGGTATCTCGATCACGACACGCTCACGGGGATGAGTCGATTGAACCCTCGCTTCTGATCCAGTCTCCGAAGTCACTCGATTCATCCCAAGAATTGGCCCTCTCATCGATGATACTCATTTCGAGGGTCTCTTCCAAGGTCCCCGTCATTTTGACCAGATTGTTTCTGTGTAGCAATTTCGGACTCAATCCAGGTAGTAGTATAGAGATGCCCCTCGGGACTCTTCCTGGATATACCTGATTTACATGACCAACTATGTTTGTAGTGCAGGTATTGGTGATTGTGTTGTACCATTCAGGCTCTACGCTAAGTTTGTTGGTCCTCCTGAGATAGGATTCAAGCATCCTTCTCTCGTTCCCCGGGCCCAGAACAACAGCTTCGAAGAGATGCGTCACCGATTTCTTTCTGCATCTCGTCCTAACCCCGATAACATCTCTCTCTGTTGCCCAGACGTAGATTAACTCGTATTGGCGAAACAGTCCCTTGAGGGGGTGGTAACGCTCCCCCTCTTCTCTTCGAACCTCGATTGAACAGGCAATCCTCTCCCCGTCTTCAGTCTCGAAACTCATTATCGTATGTGCCATCTGTCTTTTAGAGGGATCAAAGTACTCTAGCACGAACCATATCTTCGACATTTTATTGAGGTTTATTTTGACATCGATCCACCTTTCATCGAAGTCCCTGGTACTTCTCCAATTGAAGTCTCTGACGTTACGAATCGTCACCATATCTCCATCGAAATCTGCAGTAGCCATCCTCTCATTGTCGTTGACCCATGATCTATCGTTTGATGGCCTGAGGCTGAGATGCCTCAGTATAAGCCAAATCAGGAATGATAATGCCAATCCACCCGCCAATAGAATTGGTAAACCCAACC
>JAZANC010000112.1:0-8052 GCA_036228805.1 Thermoplasmatota archaeon | reverse complement strand
CCAACTCTTATGGTGGTCTGGAGATCTCTAGATTTTGCCGCTTCCATGACGGCTCTGGGAACCTTGATTTCAGAGATTTCAATCGCCTCCGGAATACCTGTGAACCCTTCCACAGACGGTGCAGGTTACGATAACCTGGCCACTCCTTATCCGCGTTCTTGAATTTGAAGAGTTGAGCATTTTCCTACAGCTCCTACATGCCCTCATTCTTAGTTCGTCGGGAATTCTAACCCGATTTCTGCGAGCGGTTCTGAGCATTGCAGTGCCAGCAGACTGAGCGACTTCTGACGAAGGGTTGCTGAGCCATATTCTTGCAAGGCTCCCTACGGCGCCAGAGGCGATCTTGGATCTTCTTGGCCTGGTCCTGCCTCTGGCTCCCATCGATTATCCCCTCGTGTGCCTATTGACCGAATCGCGGACCAATGAGGACACTTCATCCATCGGACCCGCGCCGTCGATCTCGACCAGTATTCCTTTTTCTCTGTAGTAGGATTCCAATGGGGATGTCTGCGAGTGAAAGGTCGAAAGCCTTTGGCGGACGGTTTCTTCGGTGTCGTCTGTCCTCTGTATGACTCGCTCGGCGACGTCATCCGGTGGAGGACGATGTGCTATGTGGTATATCTCCCCAGTCTCGGGATCGGTTCTTCTTCCACTTATCCTGTCGACTATGATGTCGTCCGGCACATTCAGAGAAAGTACCATGCATACAGGAGTCAGCTCCTCCAAGGCCTGCGCCTGAGGGATCGTGCGAGGGAATCCGTCGAATAGAAGTCCATCCGTCGCATCTTCTCGCTGTAGTCTTCTCCTAATCAGCTCGATGATGATTGAATCAGGAACCAGTAGGCCCTTCTCCATGTATGACTTGGCCTCATTCCCGACATCGCTTTGCTCACTCACCGCTTCACGCAGCATGTCTCCCGTGGAAACCTGCGGTTTTCCAGTCATGTCGGATATGAGGCCGGACTGTGTGCCTTTTCCAGCGCCGGGAGGGCCGAACAATATTATCGATTCACTACGTTCCGAAGACTCCATTGATTTACCTCATGTGCCGATGGTGCTTAAACTGCTGCGGACTTAATCCGAGTTCTCCTTGAGCCATTCGGATCCGTACTCCCTCCATTGGTCCATTGACCAACCATCTGGGAGTCCGCCCGGGGGCAGCGGCGGTGCTGCTTTGCCAGGAAGTGGCGGCAGATCCAATTTGGGCATTGAGTCCCTGATAGCCGCCTCCATAACATCTCTGTTCACAGTAGTACTGAGTGTTTCATCAGCAGCTTCGGTGGACAACGCATTCATCCTGCGCGTGGATGCCTCTCCCTGCATAAGGGCAGAGCCCTCTGGAATCAAGTCCTCCCCCGGATTCTCGGATTCAGGCGATGAGCGTCTCAAAGAAATTATTCCAAATGTTGCAACAAAGACGAGAAGAATGAAGAGAAGCGGCATGACGAACGGGGGGAGTGAGTTACCGATTCCGCTTCCTGTGGACGGTAGTATGTAGACCGTCACGGGTTGGGGCTCATCTGAGACCGAATTGGCCTCATCACAAAATTGGCCTGTCGGGTAGAATGTTACCAGGAAGTTTTCGATACCGGGGGTTGCTTCCTTGTTAACGCCCAGAGAGAAGTCAAGAGTTCTCGATTCCCCTGGACTCATCTCAGTCAGTTCTCCCGAGGCGCTCAACTCCGTGAACACATCTGACTCCTGAGTCACATCCATGCTGAAGCCAGAGGGGATGTTGCCGATATTGTGCACAGTTGCAGAGAATATCGAGGAGCGCCCCGCCTCCAGTGATGGGTACTCGGAGACCTCAAGTGAAAATCCACATGTCTCCATGACCGATACCTGGATGTCGACTGACTGTAGTTCGATTTCGCCTTCAAGAAGCTCATTTGAGCCCTCAACAATGATTGAAACTACTTCTCCTGTTTGATCTACGGACCAACCAGCAGGAATACCGACTCCCATGACCAGTGTGAGATCCTGATTCGGTTCTATGGAAGGAGGAGATATCGACTGGAGGCCGATCGACCATCCCTCTGCGGTTCCCGTGAAAGCCCACGATAGGTCTAGTCGCACATTCCCCGGATTGGAAATGCTGAGGGGAAATTCTGCAAATTCGCCCGCTAATAGTTCGAGGGTCTCCGGAGCCTGCATGGATATCTCCAGACGTGGTTGGAGAACGAATCTCGAGGAGTCGATCACAGTGACTTGCTGGCCCTCCGTAGTTCGGAACGTGAGCAGTGCACGATCGCCCATCGATGCTGTTGGTGGTGCTATCGAAGTTGCCAAGATGCTGGCTGAGGAACCTGCCTTAATAGAGACTTCAATGGAGGCCCCGCCGTCGAAGACGGCTATCGCAACGGGATTGGTAGATTCTGGATTCAGAGTTGCTTCCAACCCCCATGTTGAGTCAGAGAGTCTGATCGTCACAGACATCTGCATGTCGATATTGCCCTCGTTGTGGATTTCCAACAGCGTATCTTCCCTGACCATATTCAGCAGTGGCCTGTCATCCGAAGCCGCGATCGGGGGCAGTTCGTTCCCATCGCCGTCTGAAAGCGTCGTGGTGAAGTCCCTGCTCTCTTCAACCTCCAGAGATGCCTGTATGGTTTCGCTGGGCCCGTCCCCGTCAGGGGAAGATATCGTGCACGTAACAATCTCCACATGCCCGGAAGAAGGCAAACCAAAGCTTGCAGGAGGAACTAGGACCGAGACTGGTATTGTGATATATTCCAATCTTGCCAGTTCGGGCAATAGGACTGTATCTGACAAGATGGAGTCTATCCTCGTCGACCACCCGCTGGCGGAGGTACATTGCACCTCATAGACAGTATCCCCATTGCCCGTATTCAAGACCGCCATGTCAAAAGAGGCGAAATTTCCTGGTCGAGAAGAGAAGTCGTCTAGTCCGCTGGCGAGTATCTGAAGGCCTTCGACACGAGGGACTTCGACCTCGAACGATCTACTATTGACGACAGTGGGGTTCTGGATGTCCCTTACGATGACTCGTGACAGGAAATCCCCTGGCACTGCAAATATGGGCGTACCTTGCGCGCCGGGGTCAGCACTTTCATCCGTCATTGTCAGAGTGACCGTGATGTTGTCATTGGGTTGGCCTGAAGCGGCTAATTCAATTGGGCCTGATTCTGAAATCGCCCTTGCCCACTCATCGTCTGGATTTACCAACGCACCTCCGTCGATTACCTGTTTTACAGGAGTGGCGACCAGTGATATCGTAACATCCGAGGTACCAACATTTTTCACTATGAAATCGAACATCGAGGAGACTTCTGAAGTAGGGTCGAGAACCCTAGATGATGCCGAATCAATCTCATCAGAATCGGGTACAGAACCATTCTGCAGCAGAGGGATGATCTCGAGACCCTGCTTGGATACCTGTATCTCCAACTGGGCGATATTGTTGTTCACTCCTGTAATCTCGTCGTTTGACTCTGCCACGTCGGCATCGACATCAATCCTCAATTCGAGGAGGTGCGTCCCAACGGATTGGAATGCATGCTGTACCGCCCATGTTTCGGTTCCCCCGGGTGAGAGACGTGGTCGGACATTTGTGGCTATGCTCTCTTGTTCGGTTATATCGAATATCTCGACGCTGTAAGACTCGCTCAAAATATTCCCCTGATTACGCCATTTCATCTGTATCAGGAGTTGCTCTCCCTCGAATATAACCTCGTCATTGATTCTCAGCGAGTCGTCTAATACTGTGAAATCCGCGTGTTCGACCCATTGTGCATCTGAAGTAATTACCAAGGAGTAACCATTTTGAGCGATTCCTGCGACGCTTCTAACCTCAACAACCCATGTGCCGCTCTCAGCATCTTCGAGGCGCAATCTCTCGACATTATTGAGGCCGTCCATAGTGGTGGACGGTATGCTGAATCCCTGTGAGAAGGCGTTTCCAGCGTATTGAGTGCCGCTTGGGCTTGTCACCACCAAATTCAGGTCGTTGATCAATCTAGAAGCGCTGTCTGGAGCGTTTACCGAACCCTCGGGATCTGTCCATGATAGGGTGATGTCAAGAGGGCCCTGTTGAATTTCGACGAGTTGTACCAGCGCTTCCCCGGGTCTGAGTTCATGACCATAGTCCATGAGCGTGTTGAGGGCAGTCCCATCGTCCGAGGTCGGGTTCAAAGTTCTCATGAGGTCAATCTGTCCCCATCCCTCGTTGGAATTCGGTATGTCTGGTTGACCGAGGTCAGACGCCCCATTGATTAGAATTGCTTTGACAAGGGATGCATCTGGTTCGGATATTCCAAAGTCCTCCCTGAGGTGTTGCCTAACCAGCAGGGCTGCACCTGTGGCGACGCCCGTCGCCATGGAGGATCCGCTGTCTGAGAAATAGAGGGGAGTTGTGGAGTCTCCATGAAGAGCATCGGAGCAGGATGAGCCCGGAACTGCTGTGGCTTCCTGTGCGCGAGCGGAGCATATCTCGCCACCGGGGGCCACTAGATCTGGTTTTATTCGCCCGTCGAGGGTTCCGCCTGAGTTATTAGACCACGGGGAGCTTTGAGACTGCCCACTCCCCGAACCTTGAGTTGATGCGCCAACAGTGAGTACATTCTTTGCTGTGCCAGGCGGCGTGGTTGTTGCCCCTTGGGTGGAACCTAGGTCCCCAGAAGCGAATACTGCCAGATACGATGGCTGGTCTAGGATAAATGAGTCCGCTGAATTTGAGTCGGTGGTGTATTCGCCTGGCTGATTCACGCTGCCCCATGCATTGGAGTGAGTTCGCGCCTGATTATTCAGCGAATGGGAAAACATGCTGTATATTGTCCCCCAGCGGGCTAGAAGGCCGGAAGCATCGTACTCGATTTGGTAGAAGTTTACTTCTGCAGCAGGCGCTATGCCAAGGGTCTGATTATCTCCGGAAGCATTTCCCACTATGATTCCGGTAACGTGGGTGCCGTGGCCAGAATTCGTATCCGATGCCGAATTATCTGGGCCGAACTGATTGTAGACGGCCCTGATGTTGTCTTCTATTGACGGATGATCTTCATCGATGCCGGTATCTGTTATCGAGACTATCTCTCCCGATCCATCATAATTCAAAGGGGGAGCGGATGAAATCGGAGATAGGCCCATTGCCGATCTTGAGTCTGCATCATGGGGCACTATGCTAGCGCCCTCGGAAATATGCATTACACGTCCATCGAGAAGCAGCCTTGCTATCACGAGCGAGTCGATTGACCTAGCCTGACACAGCCTGCCCTCGCACTTGATATCGGATCCGGATGCATATGTGAACTGGAGCAGGGACTCCTCCATAGATTTGAGTTCGGCTGGCCCTATATTCCTAGTCAGATGAACATCGATATCCAATAATGACCTCTTGCCGTCTACGAGGGAGGGGTCTATCCTCCACGAAATCGGGAATGGTTCTACCCATCGTACAGATTGGTCCATGGACAGCGATTCAATCGTACTAATTCCCTCGGGCCCTTGCATGATGGAGAATATAGCAGCATGATCAGGATAGAAATCCTGGAAAGTCCCTCCGGCTGCGGTTACGACCTCAATCATATCTCTTAGATCCGTCGAGGTCGACTGAATGATTACCAATCCATCGAATTCTATACTTTCAATCGGAGAATATGTATTTTGAGGGCTCAGAAGCGGGTCATACGCGCCGAAGGGGCCGTGAATTAAATTCGAAGGCGGCAATAAATCCGCAGAAGCCATTGATGGCGAAGGGGAGGCCACGTAGGCGCTGTTCGTGTCGTCATCTTCATGCATATGAGCATACGAATTTGCAGTTGCTGAGGCCGTCGCATGGGATGCGACAATGATGATGAGGATCATCGCTCGTGTTCGTGAACGGCCCATCATACTCTAGCGCGGGCCGCGGTCAGACTTTTCACCCTTCAGGGAGAATGGGCATTATTGGGCATCAAACCAAAGAAGCCGAAATCGAAGAGTCGGTAATCTCAACCGAGGCTCTCCAATCATGCTCTATTCCCATGAGTGCGCGAACAGCATCGACATTCTCGGGGATCACGTCGCTCTCCTGATGTATGGCTTGGAAATATCTCAAAGTATTGCCGTCGAGACTTACACCATCGGTCCACACAAATATTTCGTGTAAGTCGCCCCATGGGCGGCCTATATCTCGCGCCATCTCCATCACTTCGGCAGTGGAGGGGATTCTATCCGCAGAACCTGACATAGAGATTACACGGGGTGTTTTAGACCATAGATCTAGAACATTACTTGTGGTCATCCCATGACCTTCCGGGAGTTCAACAACTATCGAATGGACATGCATTATCGTAGTGGGAACGGCTACCGCAAGACTGGTAATCTCGATTCCCCCGGCCACAGTCATCAAATCTGGTCCATGGTGACTCGGAACTTTGAGAACAGGTGTTATCGCGTTTATTGGTCCTTTCTTGGAGTCGCCTGGGTCTGCTGCGCGGCGGATCATCGTGCATTCCACCGATAGGCTCCCCACGGCGTCCCTCAATGGAACCAGGGTCCTTGCAAGACCTGTTGTGTTACATGATACCACTCTGGTGCCATCGGCATCGATGTTTTCTTTGTGATTCGCAGAAGACGTATAACTCAGCCCAGTAAGACTGTGCTTCTCTCCTCCCTGAAAGATGTGCTTAATTCCAGCATCGACATACTTCTGATGATTGGCGTGGCCCATTTTCCCAGGTGCGCAGTCTATCACAATGTCAGAATCAGCCAGCAAATCACTCAGGCCGCCCTCAGCATGGTAACCCCCCTTCTCGAAGGCTGCAATATCCTCTTGGCCATCACTGGTACAATACAAGGGGAGCTTGAGCCTCTGTGCAAGACCGCACCCGTGACTTGGGCCTGTTTTCGTAACTCCAGAGACGCTCATATCGGGCTGGGCCTGCACTGCTCTAGCCACGCGCTTTCCAATCGTTCCAAAGCCATTGATGGCCACTCTCACCGAGGACATGACACCCACTGCCTTCGGAGGGATATCAAGATTGGGCGATTAGCGGCATTATATCGCCTACATCCCGTCATGCTCAAGACATGCCACGCAGGGGACGGGGCGAGGGAGTCGATGGCGTCCGATAGAAGTGTCAAGCTGAATCGCGACTTGGACAGGATGCTTGTCCAAGCCATTGAGCGTGATTTACTTGTCCGCATAGGGTGGGGAAGAGAGGGTGACGAGAAGCCGAAAAACGGCGAAATTGGCGCACTTAGCCTACTTCCGGGTGAGTCGCGGTCACTACTCCTTGGAAATCTCGGGGAAGGCGCAGGGCTGATGAATCGAGGAGGCACAGCAACCGTGCAGGGATCTGTTGCATCCATAGCAGGCGGATGGATGTCCTCAGGGAGATTGGTCGTAGAGAAGGATGCTGGCTCGCGCGTGGGTTTCAAGATGTCCGGAGGCTCCATTGTGATTCACGGATCCAGCGAAGACAACGCTGGATCCAGGATGTCTGGGGGAACACTCCTAATTCGAGGTGATTCAGGTTCAAATGTAGGTTCCGGGATGTCTGGAGGTACGGTGATAATAATCGGCTCATGTGGGGATAATCCGGGAATAGGAATGACCGGGGGGCAGATAATTATCTGCGGGGAATGTGGCATCATCCCTCAAGGAGTCTTGTCCGAAAGAGGTTCGGTAAATGTTCCTCAAGATGCGCTTGATTTGATCTCATCGCTTGGAATTGAGATTCCAGAAGGGTCTCTTGTCCTCGAAGCAGGCGACTCCCCGTTCGCAGATGAGCAGCCTTCTGTCAGCAGAGGGGGGAGTTTCTCCGGGATCGGGATTGTTGGGTCTGGATCCGGTCGCATCGACTCGAGTGTCGATGTTCGAATCGGGGGACGCATGAGGGGGCCGAGGGAAGAAAGCCACGAGTTGATTCTGGAGAGGCCTTGGGTTCCAATTCTTGATGATTCTAGCAATACTGGCCCGTGCATTGTCAGAGGTGCTCCTGAGCCCGGGGACCTACTCGTGGTTGGAGATGATGCCCTCTCTAAGCTCGAAAAGGAGTCTTTGAACTGCATAGGGGTCATTGTTGATCTCGATGACCTTCCAAGACTCAATGA
>JAZANC010000111.1:0-2728 GCA_036228805.1 Thermoplasmatota archaeon | reverse complement strand
CTATCCCATATAGCGATTGATACCTGTGCTGATCGTCTCTATGCCGATTGACCGCACGTTGAAGATTTTCGTCATATGTCCCGCCATCCCTTTTCATCAATCTCTTGGCCCGCTCTTCTACGGATGTGGATATGTGAATCCTCGGTACGTGAGGAGCGATCTCTCTAGCCCACCACGCCGCCAATCTGCTCTCTATGATGGCAGGTCCATTCTCATCAGCCATTTTCAATTTCAATTGCTCATCAAGTAATCTGTCGACATCAAGATCCTCTCGACATAACTCGCTAAATTCTTCTACAGTAAGGCCTCTTTCCTTTGCTTGATTTCTGAATACTTCTCCACCATTAAGGCTCGTCCAATTACGATTCTTACACACGCCTCTGACGAGGGTACTTGTTCCACTTCCCGGAGGGCCGCTTATCGTTACTTGGAGCACCTATCTCCACTCCTCTAGGCAAACGCGGCAGCGTAAAGATCCCCTAGAGGTCTTGTGGGCCCCCGCATTGCCACATGAAGGACAGATATCCAAAGATGGCCGAGAGGAAGCCGGCCTACTGCCTGATTTCGGTCCTCCTGACCTTCTAGTAGTGCGTGCTTTAGAGGTCGAACGCTGCCCCCTAGACCTACCTTCAGATGGACGCTTGTCTTCCAAGAGGTGCAAGAGTGGTTCAGGTATCGTAGTGCCACCCAGAACAAGCTTGTGCCTGGCCAGTCTGAAGATTTTGATGTGACGGTCTATGATGCGTCCGAAAGGCGCACTCAGACTTATGTAAATAGCAACCCATGCCGGGAATATCCACATCACCCTATCCTCAAGTCCCCATGTGGGATTCCACGGGAGGCTCACGTATGTGACTCTGAAACCCTCGACAGAGTATCCAATCCAGGTGAATATGCCGATTACGAATACTATTGTGTACATCATGGGCCGCATCGTCATAGACGTCATCTTGGCAGTTTCGGGAGTCATTTCCATTTGGAGGCGGTTCATTTTCTCTATCCTAGCAGTATCTCTCGATTGTCTTGCATCCATCAGCTGCTTACGTATCTCTCGACTCCTGTGGGACAGATGTAATTGAATAATCGGATCCATGAAAACTCCTCTGATTACTGTGTTTATGACCATCATGGATGTGCCTACAAGAAACACAGTCAGAACGAAGTATTCACCATCAAATGGCAATACGGGTTCAATAACCGCACCAGCCGCATCAGCTAGACCAACTCTGATTCCTTCATTGATGCTCAAAATCACCATCAATCCTAGTAAAACCAGCATTGGCACCATCATTCCGGATAATGCCTGTGCTTGCGCATCACTCGCGCTAGACTGTGCCATGTCTCTTTCCCCCCGACCGTTAGAATGAACGCTTCGGTCACTCCTCCTCTTCAGAGGCTATTGATTCGTACGGTGATGTCGCGGCGCAATTGGCACAAACCAGCCCTCCTGGGAGAATATCTCCTCCACAAACTGCACAAACAGGTACTGGGGCCTCTAGATGTTCTTCGATTCCATGAATCCATTCTCCATCCTCGCCGAACCATTTCGGAAGATTCGGCTCAACTTCTGCCTCTTCTCCGAATTCAGCCCCCAGCGATCCTTCTGCTTCTGGATCTGCAGCCAAGTCCTCGGATTCGATTAGGGCTACGACTTCGATGCTTTCTCCACATTCCACCCGTCCAACGCCCCATCGATGGATCTCCGACCTGTCATTCTTCTCGGAGGAGTGATTCACTTCGATTGTTCTGCCTGTTGTCACTGATACCTCGCTTGACAACATCTCGAACTTCAGGCCGATTGAATCCAGGATCGTCACATCTTCCAGAGGGGTATCGGATGTGTTAGTGAACAAAAGACGAATTTCATGCTGTCCGAGTTCAGGACCAGGGAATATGGACTTCCCCGTTCGAACCTCCCTTCGCTGCGTAATCACGCTGATGGCCGGGATTTTTACGCACTCTCTTGTTATCACCGGGCCGTGCCGTTCCGATGAAAGATCGCCTCGGCAGGGAGATCCAATTGGCATACCTGTTGCAGATGGATCAGATGTAATTGCGGGATATTTGATCGTCAATACTTCGCCCGGTTGAAGTGCGACGGGTGAGGTCGTCCCAATGAGGAGCTGTATCGTATGGCCGTCTCCAGAGATTTCTTCGACAGTAAGGCTCCGACCATCGACAATATCGAGCCTCATATTTTCCGTATCCACTACCCTTGAACCTATCTCGACAGATATGTCTGAAAGTTTGACCTTCTCAAAAATTGGTGGGAGGTCATCGACCATTCGAAGTAGGTTTATTGTCGCACTACCCACATTTTCAACCTTAATCTTCGTTTGTACGACGTCTTCAGTGTATGATCGGATACGAGATTTTGCATATCCCTTTTCCACTCTTGCATCGACTATGGGGAGAGATTTCGACCTAAGAATCAAGGAGCCTGCTGAACCAATATCTATGGCAGGGGCAACCGATGATTGGATCTTCTGTGTAAATCTAGGACGCTCATTCGAGGTATATGGGACAGACTGCGACTCCCATTTGGCCATCGGCCTAACTACCTCTCTCATACCACTTATTGAAAGAAGGGGCTCTTCCCTGCCTACGACCTCCATTGAAGCCGCCTCCATCGTGAGTGAGAAACTCGAGGCATTCTCAAAGGAGCATACGCACCCCCATTCTCCAGGCCTCTCTCCTTCAGTGGCAGTTACGTAGGAGACGTGACGAG
>JAZANC010000110.1:0-8757 GCA_036228805.1 Thermoplasmatota archaeon | reverse complement strand
TTAATCTCCATGCGTCTGCTTGCGACTCGATATTCTTGATCGCCTTTGCAGCCGTAGTCGCAAGTTGGGATGCGGCTACTCTGAACTCGATATTTTCAATCGACCCAATCATCAAAATCGCCTTGTCCGGGCTCCCACATTCCAGCAACATCTCAGAGGCTTCCATTTTCGAGGCATCGTCCAGAATGCCAGATTCATATAATTGAAAAGCCGTATTTGCAGCAACTGCGGGATCCGTCTCTGAAAAAAGATTGAATTTGAAATCAAGGAGAGCCTCGCTGAGGCGGACATTTTGCCCCTCTAACTCCCTGAACCATCTACGCATCTCACTTTCGGTGAAATTGCCCCTCATATTCACTGCCATTTCCAAGCCTTCATTGGTTGGATTCGAATTATTCCTTTTTCGAAGCATGTCGGCTGCAAGCCCGCCATGACCAGTTTCGAAGAGTTCAGACAATCTCTCCAGAGAAGCCACTCCCTTCTGAACAGGAGCCTCTAGGCCAGCTCTCGCCACTATGCCTGATCCTCGGAGGTCTATCACATCAGTCATTTCGACCCCTCATGTGGAAGATGCTCCAACGCCTGAGTAATTCCAGCCAAGTTTGGACATTACATCCTTGTTCATCGCCCTCCGCCCGTCATAGATTGAAGAACACCCGGAGATATCTTTCAGCCTCTCCCAGTCGATTTCCATAACCTGTCTATGTGCGGTGGATATCACAACGCAGTCCACTGAGGGGCAGACATTCAGCGAATCAATCCTATCGAACCTGTCTGGTACTGCACCAGATTGCACTATGGGGTCCCAAATTATCGGCTTAATTCCCAGTCCGATTAATTCATCGGCCAAATCCTCAACAGGCGTCTCACGCGTGTCTCCAAGATCGGCCTTGTAGGCATACCCCAAGAGCAAAACTGAACCACTACCCTCGGGTTTTTGTCTTCTGACTATCTCTGATACCTCAGAAGCCGAAACACGCGGCATTGACTCATTGATATCTCTGGCAGACAATGCTAGAAGTGGCTCTATCCCTGCATCGCGTGCAAGTTGAATGTAGTAATACGGATCAACAGGTATGCAATGCCCGCCAACACCAATGCCGGGAGTGAACCTCTTGAAGTTCCATTTTGTGGAAGCAGCCATTAGAACATCCTCGACGTCAATTTCGAACTTGGGCAACACCTTTGAAAGCTCATTTACCATTGCTATGTCTATATCTCTTTGCAGATTTTCAACCATTTTGGATGCCTCAGCCACCTCCATCTTGCCGACATATATCGATTGTGCGCTTGTGGTTAAGCTGTACATTTTAGCCAAAATCTGACCTATTTCTGAATCATCGCAGCCAATTACCCTAGCAATATTTCCGACTCCCATTTCTGTACCGGGGTCAATTCTTTCCGGGCAGTATGCAAGAGTTACATCTGCCCCTATCTCGAGTCCCATATCATCGCAGATTGCACCGAGGATATTTCTTGTCACGCCAGGATAAACAGTAGATTCAAGGACAATAATTCGATTCTTACCCCTTCTAATGGTGTTTAGAACGGATCTGCCTGCTGATTGGATGTAAGAAAGATCGGGCTCCTTATCCTTTGTGACTGGTGTTGGAACAGTGATCAAGATCACTTCACAATCTTCCAGTATGTTGTAATCTGTCTCGCAATTCCATCTTTCCGAATCATTTGGAATATGGAGATTATCGGTTTGGTCAATTAGGGGGCTAACTCCCTTTTTCAGATAATCAATCACCCTATCGGATATGTCAACCCCAGAAACATGGAAGCCCGCGTTATGGAATGCCAATGCTGTCGGCAGCCCTACATACCCCAATCCAACGATTCCTATTTTCCTAATCATATTCACCCGATCACCTCCCAAGATAATAATCGACAGCTTGGTCAATATCGCCATCAAAAACAAGCTCTCCTTTGTCGAGTACCAATCCCCTAGAGCACATATCCTTTGCAAGGTTAAGGGAATGCGTGGAGAGCAGAATGGTCTCTCCCCTTTGCATGAATGCCTTTGACTTCTCTTCTGCTTTTTTTCTGAAGTTTTTATCTCCGACCCCTAGTGTTTCATCCATTAGGAGAATATCCGGATTAAGGGATGTTGTGAAACCGAAGCCGACTCTGCCAGCCATTCCACTGGATAAGGTAGAATACTTTCTATCAAAGGCATCTCCGAGATCGCAGAACTTCTCTATCTCACTCTCAAACCGATCCACGTCATCCTTTCCAACCCCATAAGAACGAGCTAAAAGACGAACATTTTGCCGCGGAGTCATCGATTGCAAAAGTCCTGGATTCGCCCCTCTCAAGGTGTATACTTCGCCATAGGTGCATATCTTGCCAGATGAAGGCCTCAGGATACCTCCGATGGCTTTCAACAATGTCGTCTTTCCTGCCCCATTATCCCCTAGCAACGCTACAATCTCGCCTTGCTTAATGGTGAACGAGACATCAGCCAATGCGGTGACTTTCTGACTTGTCTGGAATGTAAAAAATCCCTTTCTCTGCCGAATAACATACTCCATAGTAAGATTCTCAACAGAAATGCAATCCATTTAATCACCTATCAGCTAACAGTAGAAGAAGACCATCTCAGTGAATCCAATCTTGAAATTCCAATGATCATTGTGAATATCATACAAACTAGTATCGTAACGTAGCCTGCTATAGGAAGGTCGGAGAATCCACTGTCGAATCCAGCGAACTTCCTAGCCAATTCTATGGCATATGTCATCGGATTCAACTGACTAAATTCCCTGTGGAGGCCCTCGGTTCTAGAAAACGTGTACAATACAGGACTTGCGAAGAACATCCCCATCCCAAAATATGATACTAATTTGTGGACATCCGGGACCCAGGTAGTCACATTTAGGAGACACAGGCCAATATAATGCCAGAATAAATTGTTCATCAGCATAACTAGGGTGAATGCCACTGCACCTGGGAGGCTGGCACCAAGTCCGAACAGGACTATCGAGATTCCAGAACCCATGCATAGGGTGTCTATGAGTAGTTTGACATGGGTTGAAATCACAGTTACCCGAGTTCTCGGTCTTATTATCGAATTCGCTGCGTTCAATTCCTTCACCAACAGTGGGCTAGAGGCCGCAGAAAGCGAGTGCTGCATCCCGCGAATCATTCCTAGACCAATGAAAATAATCCCTGCAGCCTCGTTGTATGAAATCACTGTAAAAACGAACAAGTAAACGAGAGTCATAATCAGTGGGTCAAGAAATAGCCAGATGAAGCCAAGGTATGACCCCATTGTCTGAGTATAGTTTTTCTTCCTCACCTGAACCATTGCTCTGTGCCAATCTAAAATCAACTCAGATTTACTATCTACAACTTCTTCCATGCAAGAGGAATGAGATATCTCCCTGATATTGGAAGGCTTTGTAGTATCAATTACCATTAGAAGACCTTCCCGATATCTCAACGAGCCATTCATCAGATGGATGGTGCTTGATTGATAATTTCGCCTGGGATATCGCCGAACTATGATCGCCTTTGTTCCATAGCAGTCGTATTTGCAACTTCCACAGGTCTAATTCCCCTGGCAAAAGGTGAGTCAGCCTTCCCATTAGATCCTCGTCTTCAGCGAAATATTTCTGAATTATCCTCCCAAGTGACCAGTTAGACACATCTTCATCATTCAACAATGAGAAAGCAGGAGGTATAAGTTGCCCATTCGTCGTTGCCATTACGAACTTCCGAATTTCTTCCCTTGTCTTATTCATTTTAGACCCGATATACCTCTTTCCGATTCTAGTTCTTACAACTTCAAAGCCAGTAGAGGTGCCTATCATGTTATTGAGATTCATACATCCGTAACCAAAGAAGTCCCATGCCTCCTTGAACAAGGGATCACAGTTCAACACAAATTCGTTCAGGCCAAAATCAAATAACTTTTCAAGTATCTCGTCATCGCTTAAATCTTGAAATTGATTAATATTCTCTCTTGCTATCAGTGCTAGATTCGCCCTAGAAATTGAATCGAAGTTTTCATCTTCTAACCAGTGGAAACAGTATTTTGAAAGATTTTCAATAGAGTAGTCTTTTTGGATTAACGAGACGGATGCTAACATCCTGTCCCGGTGGATATTGTTGATTTTCGACTTCGGCGCTAGATTCGCTCGCTCATCGCCAATCCGAAATCCGACGGACTCCTCGATTCTTCTGCACAAATTTTTCCATGTCATTTGCATTGATTTATTTCTGATAGTCTCTGAGTCGACATGAGAAATAATTTCTTCCCAAGGGGGGTCAATGCCTTCCGAGTTAAACGTGTAAGTATGGCAAGGAACCGTGCTCGAAAGATCCGGTCTGATGTAATATCTTTCTATCAAATTATCTCTTTCAAATTGAGGTATGGAAACTAAGCATCCAGCCATGGCTGCATCGAGAACTGTGAGTCCCATAGACTCAGAGTGAGTCACCATAAACACGTCTGCCTTGTTGAACTGCTCTACGAAAATTTGCAATGGAATACGCGGAGGACGATGTACAATTTTACCGATCTCGCTCATATCGGATATCGATATGGGCCCACTCTGCCCCCATGCTATGAGTTCAACTCGATTTTTCCCAGAACCAGTCAAATCATAGTTCTCGAAGAATTTCAAAGCAGAAGAAACCAACTCTTGAGTCTGATCCCATTCCTTTTCCTCGTAGTACCAGGTATCAAACAGAATTCTGAGAATATCGTCCTTTTCGGGGTAATACAGGTCCGGATCACTCCCCCAAAATATCTGTGACTTCTTCATTTGGTTTTCACCATGATGCCTGGAAGTAGCGTGTAATCGAAGATCCTCGTATTCTATGTGGAAATCATCATCGCACAGCGAACAAATCAGGCCGCCTTCACGTCGATACCCTCTCAACTTCTCAAAAAAAGACTCGCCGTAGGATTTGGAGGGATAGTTATGGCAGATGATGATGCAGTCGTACATTTGCCCCGGATCGAGAGCCTCAACCTCCCCATCTACGAAAGACCCTACCGATTCCATTTGTACCGTGTGGCCCAAGGCATGTAGATTTCTTATGAGATAAAATGGATATACCGTACTCCATGAATCTACCTGATCTCTAATTATGGGCCCAGTCATCATTCTGGGATCCACAACCAGTAAAATGCTCATCGGCATACAATCGTGAACAGAATCATTCGACGAAGCCACTCCATCTTTCCCTGAGATGGTATCCGATAATTCGTCAAGGAAGTGAAAGCTAGCTGCCTCCTCTATACCGGGTTCAAAATGCGATAGGTCCTTTCCATTATTTTTGAACAGAACCTGTTCTCCTAATTTATCCACAAGGGAACTCAGGTATATTATTGGAACATCGTTCCCGCTTAGTCCATTCTCATCAATCGACTCACTCACGCCCCTTTCCTTATGCGGCACAACAAGGACCAGACTCGAGTCTGGAAGCTCATCATTTAGATCATGAATCAGTTTTTCGACGTTCTTTGAACGTGTAATCCTCAGCCCTTTCAATATCCGAATCAAATCCTCCCTGTCAAACAGTTCCATGTCAATATCCCCTGTGTTACGGGAGAGGCGATCTGCTTCCTCATCAGAAATGTAAGCCCCTTTGTTCGACTCAGTCCACCAGTCCAACCATTCAATGCCCCCCTTTCTCACAATCTGCGAGCCAAGGTAGCTTGGGTTGATATCGTATCCTTCAATTTGGTATCTTTTGATGCTACTCCATTCGACTACAAGGACTCCCCTTTTTTTCCGGGATATTGCATCCCCTATCTCTAGTAGTCTCCTCGTATGCAAACTCACATTTTCTCCGAATATCAGTGGCTGGATAAAAATGGGTATTTCTATTGATCTCTTCATCATCTTCAGTTGTTGAATACTATCTTCCAATGAATGACAAAAACCCCCGGAAAGAATCTTTCCCTCTAATTTTAATCGTGAAGGGGGGAGCATCAAATCCCTCAAACGACAAGTCCCTAACCCTGCAAGAAATTCAATACCCTTGAAATTATGATTAAGCTTGTCGAGATATTGCATATCACTCACCCGCTTTTGTTCGAATAAGGTCAATCAGATCGCCGATTGTCTCGCAGGAATACGTTTCAAGGAGATCTATCTCCACGTTTAGAGAAAAATCTATCCTGTACATTATTCTGATATGAGCGATTGAATCCCATCCATCTATCGAATCTGCATTGTCATTTTCAGATATGTCTCCTGTGAAGGAAGTCTCCTTCCTGATGGATTCTAAGACCGAGGCGGCAATCATATCTCGATTCATCCTATCCTCCTCGCATAAATTTCTGCTTATTCTTCTTCCTATCGATTTTCCCGCTGGATGTTTTGATTAGCCATCCAAGGTCAACTATCTCTACCTTTTTTGGCACTACCCCTAGTGAGGATTCAATGATGGTCCTGACGTTCTTCTTGATATCATCGACATGCCTTCCGTTCTCGGCATATTCGCACATCACAACTAATGCCTCTGAACCCGAGACCTCATCACTTACCCCAAATGCAACCGACCTGCCCGCCTTCAAACCTTCAACATCTAGCAGCAGGGCTTCTACCTCGTGTGCGTAGATATTCCTTCCCTGAACGATTATCATATCGTCCCTCCTACCTAGTACGTAAAGCTCATTTTGGTGTATGAAACCCATATCCCTGGTCATGAATGTACCGTTAACGAACCGACTGGAAGTAAGATCTTCAAGAAGAAAGTATCCATCGAAGAGGTAATCTCCGGAAACTCCTATTTCTCCTATGGTTCCGTCTTCAACCTGATTCCCATCTTTATCACGGATCGATAAGTGGAGGCCTTCTATTGATTTCCCGCAAGATATAATCATATTTCCACCATTGATAATCTCAATAGAATCTCCCTCGTTAATGGAATCCGGATTAACAGAAATTCGATTTACTAAACCATTGTTTGGAGTGTGTGATGTTGCGAACACAGTTTCAGCCATAGCGTAGCAAACTTGGAAAGTACCTTTCTTCAAACCCCATCCCGCGTATAGTTGGCAGAATTTATCCAGAGTCTCCGCTTTGCAGATTTCCGAGCAACTTATCGCCATTCTTATTGATGACAAATCTGATTTTTCTCGAAATACAGGCTCAAGTCTGGAGTAAAGCTCGAAGGCAAAATTCGGCATCCATATCAGCGTAGCTCCGTATTGTTCGATTTTTCCTAGAAATCTAGATGGGTTGGCAACCCACTTGAACGGATCCATCTGCAAAATAGGAATTCCAAGATATGCTGGCATCAACATACATGCCATTAACCCCATATCATGATACAAGGGCAACCAACTTGCAATGACATCTCCCCTAGTCGCCTCGATTGAGTTACCATAGCGCTCAGCGTGCAGAGCTACGGCTCCATGAGACAATGCAACGCCTTTCTTCAACCCTGTAGTGCCGCTGCTATGTTGAAGAAGCGCGATTTCATCCGAACTCAAGATCGTAGCAGATGATTGACTTTCTTTAGGTTCCATTTGTCCGATATAAAGAACTTTTACGCCATCCAAATCAAGTCCTGCATCCTTCATCTCTACATGGACGTCGGTAGAAGTAAGGATCGCTCTGGGCTTTATGCGTGAAAGTAACCTGCTGTGAGAACTCCAATATATGCCAGGATCTTGTTTGGGGGATGGACATGGCATAAATGAGGGAATTAAACCAGCCATCATACTCCCAAAAAAAGCCGAATGCATTTCTCGCATATCTCTCAAGAAAATAAGCGCAACTCCTCTTTCGATGCCCTCTAGATTCGCCATCACAGTACTGGAATGAGACTGGAGATCTTGCCATGTCCATCGAATTTCTTCTTCTGAATCAAGGAATATTGCGTACGTTTCATCCGACATCGAACTCATGTTTTGCAAGACCCCTTCCATGAGGTGATGGGGTCTAGGCATATGTGCGGGTCCCAGACATCGATTATCATCCTTCCACAGCATTATGTCCTCCAACCTCTTGCGCCAAACCATGGATGAAATGACATTCAGACTCTGCATGGTTGCCCAGAAGGCAGGCTCTGAGATAATGAGCGTGAGAGAGTCCTTCAAACCGGAAGAATTCGAATTGAAAGGAGATGGCTCCCCCGTCACAGTTGCCGATTTACAGGCACACCGGATAATCGAGGACGCGTTGTCCAAGATCAGCCCCGAGATCCCTCTCGTCTCCGAGGAGGGCTCCGCCGGCGATCCCCTGAGCAGCGAACTATGCTTCTTGGTCGATCCGCTCGATGGCACGAAGGAGTTCATCCGGGGCAATGGCATGTACACGGTTAATATCGCCCTCATGGAGAGGGGGGATGGCTCTCGCTGGGCTCCGATACTCGGCGTCGTACACGCACCTGAGTTTGGCATAACATGGTTCGGAGGGCGGGGAATGGAAGCAATGCGACAAGATCCAGGCGGAATGGGAAAGATATCAGCAGGAACGAACAACAGCGCGCCCGTAATCGTTGGAAGCGTCTCTCACGCATCGCCTAGGGACCGCGCTTTCGCCGATGCGGTCGGAGAGCACGTATTCGAGGGGGTGGGATCCTCCATGAAGATCTGCAGGGTCGCAGAGGGATCGGCAGACATGGCTCCGAGGTTCGGCACCACATCATGCTGGGATACCGCAGCCGCCCACGCGGTCCTCAACGCCGCTGGGGGGAGCCTCCTTGGCCCCGATGGGGCGGAACTCGACTACGACCTCGTGGAGGACATCCTCAATCCGTGGTTCTTGGCCACTTCCGGAGGGAAAT
>JAZANC010000109.1:0-7786 GCA_036228805.1 Thermoplasmatota archaeon | reverse complement strand
TACAACTTGATACCATTGTGGGACCATGGTACTGATGGTTGGGATAATCGATATCAATGGCAGTCTTATTCGGGATATTCGGATGCCAAGGATATCGGTTGCTCTCTATATGACTCATCAGCGATGAGATTTGCCGAATTAAGAGCTATCGCAGGCGGCAACACCGCACTCCAAGGAAGTGCTAACTCAAACACAGATACATTCGATTCCATACTTGCAAGAAATATAGAGCTGTACAACTTCGATAAGGATTCAATTCACACCAAGGTAACGGAGCTGGAGTCAGATTATGTTGGAAACCATATCAAGACCGGAAATAATTCTGGAACCCTTGATGCATGGTTCATACACCTGGCAGAGGGGATTGACGAATCAAGCAGATCGGAGTTCGATGTTTTAGTTCAGAATAACTTACTGGTAGGCGAGATTGTCATAGTGCACGGAACGGCGTTAACCCAGTCAGAATTCAGCGCTATTGGGGACGTCGGCGGGAGCATTGCCTGGTCTCCAACTTCCAATCTTCTTCTGTATGGGGAGACAACCGACATAAAAACCGCGAAAGAAGAAGGCGTGAATATCATGATAGGACCGGATTGGGGGCCATCCGGGTCCAAAAGCTCGATGCATGAGCTGAAAACTGCTGATTGGTGGGACCAGAATGTTCTTGGGAATATATTCTCGGACTTCGAACTGGTTCAGACAATATCAACGAATGTTGTAGATGCCATCGGATGGTCGGATTACACGGGGAGGATCGCACCCGGTCTCGCTGCAGATCTAGTCGTGCTCGACACGTTCCACGCTGATCCTTACAGAAATGTGATTCAGGCCGTCGATCCAGATGTACGCCTCGTGGTCGTGGGGGGTCTTCCTGTTTATGGTGACGTAGATATAATGCAAGCCATGCACGATGATGCCGAAATCATACATGGAGTTGGTTTTAGCAAGGCAATTGACATCACGTACGAGGGAGTCCCAGAGGCTCAGCAAACATATGCGGAGATGATGGCATACCTGAGCCAATGTAACCAGGGTAAAGAAGTCCCGATAGAATATCTCTTCACGATGGGCGATGAGCGATATTTCGATGTACTGAATCGCTCGTCAACGTTTCAAAATGGGCGCTCGATAGATCTCTGGACATTGTATTATGATGTTGATTTAGATGAGGATGGCCACAGAGTTGGAGGAACGGTGGGCGGAGCAGATCCCATCGAGACGAGCATAAGCAATGACGATAGCGAAGATCCTCAAACCGTCAATCCTGTGGAACTCCCGCAAATATTCGAAACATATGGGCCGTTAGGAGCAACTGTTGCCCACCCTGTGGAAATATCACAGGGTATCCATCTCGAGGCTTGTGGCTCCGAGTCATCCACACTTCTTGCAGAGGGAGTCCCTTCTACGCCCATGGGGCGAGAACTTGTTTGCGGTTCTATATCCGTTAGAACAATTTCAGGGGAGGGATGCCTCGAGACTCTCGATGCCAATTTTTGCGGTATAGGCGTTGGAGGGGCAATTGCCATCCCCGGGCAACTTTGTGCTGACCTCTCGATGCCCGCTGGAGTTGAGTGCAGAGACGCATGGTCTTTCTTCGAGCCCGAAGACGAACCATCTGAACCAGGTCCTGCAACTCTCGATGAAGAGGATTCAACAATCAGCGGACCGATTTATTGGATTGCAGTGGTGGGATTGTTGGGTCTAATAATAAGCTCGTTAACCGTTGCAGTAACCAACTGGAACCGCAGAAAGTGACTCAAATCTCCTTCATTCTCCACGTGGCGCCAGAGTCCCCGTCCTCGATAACTACCCCAAGCTCGGAGATTTCATCCCTGATTCTGTCGGCCTCTGCCCAATTACGTTCAGAGCGCGCATCTTCTCTCATCATGATGAGGCTCTCGACCTTATCTCTGATTTCATCACGTCGTTCGGATACTCGGCCTACCATCTCATTGAGCGTTTCCTTATCGGGAAGGAGCCCGAGTACGTCACCCGCATATGCTGAAAGCCAGCCAACACACGAAGAAGCCACCAAAGAGTCTTGAGATAAATTGGCCTGCCTCAGTATCTTAACCACCGATTGCATCTCTGCAATTGCAACTCTTGTATTGAGGTCATCTTCCATGCCTCGTACTAGCGAATTTTCAGCATTTACCAGCGACTCAACATCATCCCATCGCCTTGCCTCGCCGATCCCTCCTGCTGATATGATTGATTCAATCAGCCTGCCATGATTTTTCTCAGCATCATCAAGAAGAACTTGATTGAAATCAATCGGCTGTCGATATGGGGCATTGACAAGTGCATACCTTAGCACCATTGGGCCAACTGCATCAATCGCGTCAGAAATCGTCCAAAAGTTGCCAAGAGACTTCGACATTTTCTCTCCATCTACGTTTATCATGCCATTATGCATCCAATGTTTTGCAAAAGGCTGAACATCGAAGCAGCACTCTGACTGAAATATCTCTGCTTCATGATGGGGAAACATTAGGTCGGAACCGCCCCCGTGGATGTCGACCTGATGCCCAAAGTGCTCGTGAACCATCGCTGAGCATTCAATATGCCAACCAGGCCTTCCCTTCCCAAAGGGGCTATCCCAACTCGGTTCGCCAGGTTTTGCAATTTTCCAGAGGGCGAAGTCTCGATGATCCCTTTTCCCTGCTCCTGTGGATTCAACCCTCCCCCCAGCACCCGACCGAACCATCTCGAGCGTCTGTCCGGTCAACTGCCCGTATTTCTCGGGAGCAGTATCAATTTCGAAGTATACCCCGTCCTCGGCCAAATATGCATTCCCCTTTTCTATCAGGGTTTCAATCATGGAGATTATTCCACCAATACTTTCCGTAACTCTTGGATATGCATCTGCATCGAGTACATTGAGATGTTTCATCGAAATCCTATAGTCGGATATATGGCGATTCGCCACCTCAAGAAAGCCAACACCTTCTCTATTGGAGGCATCGATTATCGTATCAGATATGTCTGTGAAATTTGTAACATATCTAACACGAACACCTTGGAATCTAAGCCATCTTACCAGTGTGTCGAATGCTATGGCTTGACGTGCGTGACCGATATGGCTGGGCGAATAGGGGGTGATTCCACAGGCATAGATCGTGACCTCTTCGCCCGAGACGTCAATCTCCTCTTTCACACGCGATGATGTGTTGAAAAGCCTCAGAGGCACATGCATGCACCCTATGCCAATGGTCATGAACTTCTCGCCGCATTAACCAATGCAGCGTACATCTGATACTGATTTATTCTCTCGGGGTGCCATTGTAAGCCGTGGAAGAATTTCAGATGTTCATACACAACCGACTCAATAAGGCCATCATGACTGGCTCTCCCGGTTACTTTCAGTTTCCCACTATCTTGAACTCCTTGGTGATGTGTGGAATTAACCAAGATACTATCGCCCAGCACCCGATGTATCTCGGTACCCGGTTCGAAAGTGACTTCATGATCCGAGAATGCACCATTCCATGAACCATGCGACTCGTACCCCGGGGTCTTTGGGAGATGCTGATGCATAGAACCACCTTCTGCAACGCACATTATCTGCATACCCCTGCATATGCCCAATACCGGGAGATCCGCCTTAATCGCTGCCTTAATCAGCGCAATCTCTCGCATATCTTGCTTGGGATATGTATCGAGAGTATCCGGATCTAGATCGGCACCATACATCGAGGGGTCAATATCCGGCCCTCCAGAAATGACAAGTCCGTCCATTGCCGATATTATCTCGGTAGCGCCATCTTCCGGGGGAAGTATGACTGGAATGCCCCCTCCATCTATCACTGCAAGAGCATAAGTTGCGGGAATCACGGTCGCATCCATGTCCCATGGGCCCCATTTCGTCATGCGAGTCGGCGCGGTGATCCCAATTATCGGCCTACCCATGACTGCCTCCCCTGTGTCTGAGGAAATGAACCCACCCATTCAAGTTGCAGCTTGTACTAGTGCAGATATGATCGACTTCTGGCCAAGAGCCTCCGGATGCCACTGTACTGACATCACGAATTCTCGATGCGGGTCTTCCAAACCTTCAATCAGGCCATCCCCCGATATGGCATTTACTTTCAAGCCCCCCGGATCAGATACGCCCTGGTGATGTGCTGAATTCACATTAGAAGACAACCCAATGATTCTAGAGAGCTTTGATTCAGGCACTATGGAGACCTCATGTTTAGACCATTTTCCGCCCCATGCGCCATGTTTCTCGTAAGGTGGCGTGGTGGGGAGATGCTGGTGAAGAAAACCCCCGTATGAGACTGCCATAAGCTGGTGCCCTCTGCAGATACCAAGTATTGGCAGCCCCCTTTTCTTTGCAGAATCAATCAGTGCAAGCTCCCAAAAGTCTTGTGAGCGCCGTACATCATTCGTTTCAGGTAGAGAATCGTGCCCATATGTGGCTGGATCGATGTCCCTGCCCCCGGCGATTATCAGCGCGTCTATCGCATCTATGCACGCATCCGGGTCTCCTCCTTCAGACAATATCAGCGGTAGACCGCCGCATTCCTCTACGATTGAAGGATAATTCCAGGGGAGCATGACCACATCGCGATCTTCAGATTCGTAATCTCTCTTGTTAACCGAGGATGTGATGCCGATCCTCGGTTTCATCCGATCAGCCCTCTCGATTAAGTCGAGCATGTCTGAATGATTTGACTCCCGCAAATACGAATGAGGCCCCAACAAGCACTAGCAACATGTGGGAAACCAATACGAGATTGGACATTTCAGAGAAACTCAACATCATCCTCGACGCTCCTGCTAGGAACATAATCAGCGCCACAGCCATTGAGGTGTGCATGTAGTGATGTCTATTCGCCTCGTTGAATTTTGAAAGTATGCCCATCATGAGTAGAGGAAGGCCCATGAAAGCTGGAATCATTGCGGTAATGGAGGGATCTGCACCTTCAGGAGGAGTCTGGGCAAAGTAAGAGAACAAACCCCAGAAGATTAGGATGCAGCCATACATGTTTGCGAGCCCGGGAATCGTCATTCCCCATTGGGTAAATTCACCGCCCATGAACATGCGTATCAGAACCGATTTATGATAATCTCGATTGAATCCATGGCCAGATACATGAGCGCCCCCCAAGCCCAATAAACCGTTTCTGAAATGAAAAAATGATTGAAATCTGGAATACATCCACAGCTCAGAGTTCAGGCCTCAATCCAGAACACGATTTCGATTTAGATCCCCTCTTCGATTACCTGGCATGTGAGGGTAAGATGCAACGAGCCTAGATTCCGTTGTTACGCCTTCTTCCTCCTCTTCCATTTTGACCATTTTCTCCCACAGAATCTCAGCCAAATCTTTGACGTCCATTTCACACCCGATTGAGTCCAAGCCATCTTTAACCATCACAGAGCAAAATGGACACCCTATCGCAACTGTATCGGCACCTGTTTCTGCCAGCTCTTTGGCTCGGATTACATTGACACGTTTATCCGCGTCCTCCTCCATCCACATTTGCGCGCCTCCTGCACCACAACAAAAGGAATCAGTCCCATGCCGTTCCACTTCAACATCTACTCCTCCAATAACAGCTCTCGGAGCTTCGACCTCGCCCCCAATCCTTCCCAGATAACACGGGTCATGGAAAGTAACACTATCTTCATGATCAGTAATTCTCGGTAATCGCCCCTCGTCCTGTAATTTGGCTAGGATTTGTGAATGATGCAGCACCTCTAGCTTATCTGCACCATAGTCCGGATACTCCTTGCCCAGCGTGTGGAAACAATGTGGACACGATGCAACGATCCTCTTCACGCCTAATTCTTGGAATGTGGAAACATTGGCCTCTGCAAGCATCTGGAATAGGTATTCATTCCCTGCCCTTCGCGCCGGATCGCCGGAGCATCCTTCTTGCATACCTAATATGCCCACGTCTAATCCTGCTTCTTTCAACAGGGATATCGTAGCCCTCGCAACTTTCTGGTTACGCTCATCGAAGCTTGCTGCGCAACCCACGAAGTAAATGTACTCAGCCGGCTCCCCAATTTTCACATCAAGGTCACTAGCCCAGTCCCCCCTCTCATGAGCCCCAAATCCGTACGGATTCGAGCCGGATTCCAAATTACCCATGGCGACATTTAGTTGCTCAGGATATTCCATAGTCTCCATCATCGCATTGCGTCGAAGATCGGTCAATTTTGGAACATGTTCTATGTACAGAGGGCAAGCATCGACGCAGGCATGGCAGGTAGTGCAAGCCCATACTGCATCTGCGGACAAACGTTCCATCATGGTTTCATCGGGAGTCTCTCCGGAGAGCAATATTGGAGCATGTTCATTTGCATATGATCGGACATCATGGACTATCTGCATGGGATTGAGAGTCTTCCCGGATTCATATGCCGGGCACACATCCTGACATCTCGCACACGACGTACATGCCCATCCGTCGATGAGCTGCCTCCAGGTATATTGGCTGAAAGTGGAGACTCCAAAAGTATCGATATCCAACTCCTCAAGAGGAACAGCCATACCATTATCACCAATTGCCAATGGGCGCATTTTCGCCATAGGCGTACGATCGAAGAAGAAGACATTGGGAAGCGCCATCACCAGGTGCATGTGCTTGGAAAGAGGAATTAGGATGAGGAAGCAACATATTGCTGCCATGTGCATCCAATATGATATGATGACAAAGCCGTCGGAGAGCCCCATTTGAGCCACTAAGTAGCCTAGCGGCTCCCAGAATTGAGACGGACTCTCGGCGGACTCAACTACAAACGACGTCGTTGTAATTGTGAATATCAAGACAAGTATCGCATTCCCCTCTAATTGGGACTTACCCTTCAACTTCTCAGGTGTGAAAATCACCCTCCTCGTCAAAGCCGCTACGCAGCCAATCAACGCAGACGTATATCCTAGCTCAACCATCCCATTCCACGGACCAACGAGCATCTTGGGGAGGAGTGACTCGGAAAACCAATTTGCAGTGGCAAGATCGAACATATCGCTGGACAGCATAAGGAATCCCCAGAACATGAGTACGTGCAGCACCCCCGCTACTCGATCTTCGAGTACACGCTTTTGACCCAGCCATCCAGTTACGACTTCCACCACCCTGCTGAACCAAGCATCGGTCCTGGGGTCTGAACTGCCTCTTAGAACCAGTCTAATTGCCTTCTGAACTTGGTAGATGAAGAATGCAATTGAGATGCCGCCCAACGCTAAGAGCAGGACCCATCCAGGGATGCCATTGTATTCGATGAGTAGGGGATGTTCCATCCAGAATCGCTCCTGCGGGGGGTGCCCCGTGGAACTACGTTGATTGCAAGGAGGCCTTGAACATCACGTAGGTACACGAAGGGGCTATCCCCAATACCGGGTACGAGTGGACATGACAGAGGCGCGTGCACCGGGAAAGGCAATTCTATTCGGAGAACACGCAGTCGTCTACGGCCATCCTGCTGTTGCTGTTGCAATTGAAGCAGGGGTCAAGGTCACGATTTCAGATAACAAGGAATGGGCAGTCGAAGGCAGGCCATTGGACTCAGTACGACACCCGCATCTGAAATCAATAGTATCTAGGATGCCACAGGGCTCCGGTCCCTACTCCTTTCAGATCTCTCGTTCGCTTTTTTCTGCTGCCGGCCAAGGATCCTCTGCAGCCTTATCTGTAGCCGCACATCTCGCTCTTAGCAACCAAATTGGCGAATCTTCGAACTTGATAGACGCTGCCAAGTCCGCTCATTTGGCGGAGGCTGCCGCTCAATCCGGACGCGCTAGTCCAACAGATACGGCCACCAGCGCTCTTGG
>JAZANC010000108.1:0-3163 GCA_036228805.1 Thermoplasmatota archaeon | reverse complement strand
TGATTATTCACCACGTTTAGGATAACAGGGGCGCGATACACACTTGCGAAATTTAGTGCGTAGTGATAGTCTCCTTCTGCACTGGCCCCATCCCCAATCCATGTGATGGTGACCTCATCTAGATGCTTGTAGGCTGAAGCCATAGCCACTCCAACAGCCTGACTGAACTGAGTCCCAACGGGGCTGGAGACTGAGATGTACCTGCCATCCCGGTAAGTGTAGTGGACGGGCATCTGCCTCCCTTTCACGTTGTCCTCAACGTTGCCTATGCAGTGGCATATCATGCTGACCATATCTCTGCCTCTGACAAATTGCGCCCCTGGTTGGCGATATGTTGGGAACACCCAATCCTGACTCTGCAGAGCCATGGTTTGTGCGATTGCTATCGCCTCCTCGCCCAAGGATCTCATGTAGAAAGAAAGCTTCCCTGTCCTCTGCATTTTCATCATGCGTTCGTCAAAGATCCTCAATCTCACCATGTGCTCAAGGCCTTCAAGGAGAATTCCCTCATCGATATCAGGATCCCAAGCACCGGACCTTGAATCGTCATCCCCAAGTACGCGAATCAAACCTTCCGCATGAGGCCGAGTATCGTCGGAAGAACAGGTCTCAGGATCCGGCTTTCCTAAATCCCCTGGCGCATAATCCCACTTCTTGAAGGACGCCGAATCACCAGGTCTGAAAGGCGCGTCTGGAACATGTATCGATTTGTCACCAGTCATGAAACCACGCCCTCTTTTGAAACATGTGCAGACTTCTGAAGGCTGCTGATTGCTGAGCCTGTAGCATCACGAGTGACAACAGGTTCTGCGCCCATGGCCTCTTCCCAAAGTAGCCCTGCACGATAACTCGACCTTACCAGCGGGCCACATGCAACTCCTTCGAAACCCATCGCTCTAGCCTCAGAATCCCACATTTCGAATGATGAAGGTTCTGGGAACCTGTCGATCTGGAGATGCCTGTCTGATGGTTGGAGGTATTGCCCGATGGTGAGCAGATGAACTCCAGAATTCCTCAGCATCCTCATTGCCTCAACCACTTCTTCATCACTTTCCCCAAGTCCAACCATGAGGCTCGATTTTATTTTCAAATCAGGCCTCAGTCGCGCAGCCTCAGATAAGAGCTCAAGTGATTGTTCAAATGATGCTCGCGAATCTCGGACACGGCTGTCCAGACGAGGAACGCACTCAACATTATGTGCGAAGACCCTCAGTGGCAGATCCTTTAGCAGCATGTCAAGAGCCTCCAGATTACCGTCTAGATCCGAGCACAGCAACTCAAGTCCGACATCGGGAGACCTCTCGTGCACTGACAAGATACAATCACGATAGTGCGAGGCGCCCCCATCGGCAAGGTCATCCCTGTTAACCACGGTTATCACTGCATGGCTAATGCCCATTACATCCACCGCCTCTGCAAGTTTGTCGGGCTCATCAGGATTCAAGGGCGGCGGATTCTTCAGAGTTCCAACTGCACAGAATTTACAACCTCTTGTACAGGACTGGCCTGCTATCATGAAAGTGGCCGTCCCTCTCCCCCAGCAATCGTGTATGTTGGGGCATCGGGCCTCTTCGCATACGGTATTGAGGTTATTTCTCGAGACATTCTCTCGCATTTTGATGAACTCTTCCTGTGCCTGTCCCGTTGGAAGAGAGGTCCTAAACCAAGAGGGTAGACGCTTCCTAGCCGCTCTTCGACGAGCAACGGCTGAGTTGCCATTGGCTACAGGCAGCCGACGCGACATGAAACGACCCGACCGCAGGAGTGGATTAATGGTTCCGAGAAGTGCTCACCGTCATTACGATGGTTGAAATTGGTGTAGCGCGGCAGGTGGCATATGCAGGGTGCGGTATTGGTGACTGGAGGCGCCAAACGAATAGGCCGTGCTATATCGCTCAGACTAGCCGATGAAGGCTTTCCAGTCGTCGTTCACTATCGTTCCTCAAATGAAGAGGCTAGGGAAACAATGCGTACGATAGAGAAACAGGGCGGCTCGGCAGCATGCGTTGGGGCAGATCTTGGAAATATCTCTGATTTGAAGAATTTACTTGATTCTGCAAGTAAGGCAATCGGCTTCCCCATTACGGGAATCATCAACAATGCTTCCCTCTACCTCCACGATCGTCTGGATACTATGGATCCGAAGGTCTGGGCCGACCACATGCAGGTCAATGTGTTCGCTCCACTGGTTCTTACAAATTCTCTCTCAAACAATGGCGGGGGCTGGATTGTGAATATTCTCGACTACAAAATCGCATCTCCAAATTCGGATTTCTTGTCTTACACTATTTCGAAATTCGCTCTCGAAGGGGCCACGATGACACTCGCGAAAGATCTCGCCCCTAGGGTCAGAATCAACGCTGTAGCCCCCGGCCACACCCTGGGTAGCGATCACTTGGATGATGAGGGGCTATCTAAAGCGCAAATATCCGCACCTCTTGGTATCGGCCCGACACCTGTCGATATTGCCGATGCAGTGGCATATCTCGCATCCGCGAAAGCAGTGACTGGGCAAACCATCTATGTAGATGGAGGAGAGAGGCTCCGTCAGAGAGACAGGGACCCAGCTTTCGAGGTGATTTGATGGGACGACAATCTTCCATGACTGATGCAGCTTTGCATCTCGGATTGAGAGAGTGGGGCACAATACGCTTGGAGAAACTCATAAGACAGGTAGATATGGGAATCCACGATCATGAAAGAGGCGTGACTCAGCCTGTACAATTTGATATCGAAGTACTCGTTCAATCCCCGGAGGGCGATGATTCAATCGATAATGTGCTGGACTACGAATACCTCGAGCAATCGGTGGATGATGCTCTCTCTGAATCCAGGGCCGAGCTCCAAGAGACACTGGCGAGAAGGATACTGAATTCTGTAATGACCCCCCAAGCGGCTCTTGCAGCGACTGTATCCCTGACAAAACTCGACCCCATGGGTTTCGACAGCCGTTTGGGCTTCACATTGGTCATGATGCCTGAGGGGTAAATTACAGAACCATGGAAAGTTGGTGCAGGGGGTGGGATTTGAACCCACGAAGGCCTTGCCACCGGAGCTTAAGTCCGGCCCCTTTGACCGCTCGGGTACCCCTGCGTGCCTACCGACGCGAGTCACAGACTTGAATCAACCCGCGGGGGCTCAGAACACGCGCACTACTTGTCCG
>JAZANC010000107.1:0-13393 GCA_036228805.1 Thermoplasmatota archaeon | reverse complement strand
ATGGAGATTTACCAAAAACTGCATGATTCCAACTCCCACAAGATGAGGCCAATTCCAATTTACATCAAGAATCCGTGATCTTGTCAGTTGGAGTTGCTTTGTGATGTCTGAAAATCTTGAGGAGCCTAAATTCGAGGTTATCGAGATTTATGATGGTTTTGAAATAAGGAAATACGTCGACACAATACAAGCGAGAGTGGTTACTAAAGGGACGGGGTATCATAATTCAACTGGGGCCTTTAGACGTATTGCGTCATACATATTCGGAAGAAATGATCAATCCCAGAATATTGCAATGACTGCACCGGTGCATATGTGGGAATCGGGCGATTCCTCAATTATGGCATTCACTATGCCTTCGAAGTACGTGATGGGCGATCTCCCAAAACCACACGACTCAGGGGTTGAATTACTCCACGTCAAAGGGGGGTTTATGGCAGTCCTGAAATTCTCGGGCTTTTCCCACCGTAGAAAGAGCTTGAGGATGATGAGAAAATTACGCTCAATGATCGAGAATAATGGACTTACTGCCCATTCGGAAACCATACTGGCAGTTTATGATAATCCGACAACTACCCTTCCCTTCATGCGTAGGAATGAGATAATTCAACCGATCGAATGGGACAAGGGTGAATGAGATGGTTGAGAGTCTGAAGATTTCAGGTGTAGACTCTATTTTAGCCGCTATTGAAGAAGGTCGTCCGGTAACTCGGATACTTGTTCTAAGAGGGGCTCAATCGGATGCATTGGACGGGTTACTCGTAGAAGCGTCAAAACGTAAATTGAAGGTTATTGAGGGTTCGATGAATGATCTTAGAAGGATGGCTAATATGCCGTTTAATTCGGATCCTCCAGAAGCGCTTGGTCTGCTTGACAGGGATCCTTCTGCGAGTATCGATGATATAATGGCATCTGGGGGTTTGATTTGGTTACTCGCAGGCGCTCAGTATCCCGTTAATATCGGATTTGCAATCAGAACGATCGAAGTTAGTGGAGGCTCTGCTGTTTTTGTAGATGCTGATCTTAATTCTGATGGGAGAAAGGCATCTTCACGAGCTTCGATGAAAGCCGACCGTTTCATCCCTGTCAAGTGGATGAGCTGGCGTGAAGCATCCGATTTGGCTAGGGCTCACAACTACCGGATAATTGGGATTGAAGATTCGGGAGACGTAGAGCCATGGGATGCCGACTTGAAAGGCCGGTGTATGCTCGTGATAGGCGGGGAAAGACATGGAATCTCGGCAGACCTGCTTCAAGAGTGTGATTCGATAGTGAAAATTCCGATGCGGGGTTTTGTGCCGTCATACAATCTTCAAGCCCCGCTGGCGGTCGTAGCAGCCGAAGCTTTGCGACAAAGACGCAATAACGTTTGAATCGTTGATGCTGCAGGGGCGGGCATGGGCAAACTATCGAAGGTATTCTCAGTCATACTAATCCTGATAGGAGGGATATTGCTTCTTGCTTGGGCAGGCAGCGGTTATGCAATTGGTCTCTATGAAGAGGGAATTGAAGAAAACTGCGATACGACCGTTGGGACAATAGCTCAAATTACCGATTGGGACGAAGGTAGATGCGATGATGCAAGAGAGAATATGCAGAAATTAGAAGATTACAGGCCGTTCATACTTGCTTCCGGGGCATCCGTTTCAGTACTGGGGTTGATGGTGCTATTCAGGTCTTAGATTAACGCCTCATTTCCTCCATCATTCTCTTCTTTGTGGCGGCCCATCCGCAAATCATGCAATTCGACAGATCATGCCTCCTTGCGGGGCAGTGGTCCCTGCCGAAGAAGATTATTTGCAAGTGTCTTTTGTTCCACGTAGACTTCGGAAAAATGGCTTTCAGGTCGTATTCAGTTCGTTCGACCGTAGTGCCTCTGGATAAACCCCATCTAGCAGCCAAGCGGTGTATGTGAGTGTCAACAGGAAATGCCGGTATACCAAAGGCTTGGGCCATTACGACGCTGGCAGTCTTGTGGCCGACACCAGGGAGGGATTCCAGATAGTCCCAATTTGGCTCAATTATCCCGCCTCTATCGACGATAATCTCAGCCATTTTCTTGAGATTTTTTGCCTTAGTTGGAGCCAATCCTACTTGTCGTATTGCTGATTGTATATCCTCCACATCCAGAGCGGCCATTGCAGAGGGTTTTGATGCGAGTTCAAAAAGTCCGGGAGTGACCTCGTTCACTTTCTTATCAGTTGTCTGTGCAGAAAGCATGACTGCTACTAGCAGAGTGTATGGATCCGTGTGATCGAGTGGTATAGGTGTGTCAGGATACAGATTTTCGAGGATTTCGCTGATTCTCCGGGCCTTGTCAATTCGCCTCATTGCTCTACCTCTCTAGACCCTCTATACCCCAATATGAATGCAGACGTAATTAGCGCCCCGGGAACTGCATAGCAAGTCAGATACTGCCAATCTTGCCACGACTCACTGCCTCCAAAAAGAATCCACGCGGCCAACCCGGCCACGAATGCAGGCAATACCATGACAGATGCAAAAACAAGTGCTCGCCCGAGTCCCATTGTGTGTTGACAGGAGAGGTGGGATAAGAGGATTCGTTATGCTCCAAGAATCTCATCTAGCTCATCGCCGGATCTGGTGTTTAGGACGTCTTCTGCACACAGCCACCCCTTGCGTGCTATATCTACACCATATGAGAGATCGGAAAGGCCTTCTGCACTGTGTGCGTCCGGGTTAATCACGATGGGGACTTCATTTTCTTTAGCGACCTTGCAGAGCCTCCAATCGAGATCAAGACGAAATGGAGATGCGTTGATTTCTATAGCCTTGAGAGTACCGTTTGAGTTGATTTCGCCCATCTTTTCGATAATCTGTATCATGTCAATGGGAAATCCGTCTCTTGCTTGAAGGATACGTCCCGTCGGGTGTCCCAGTATTGTGAAAGTTGGATCTTCCACTGCTTTGATTATCGCATCAGTATTGTCTTGTTCATCTCTTGATTTCCACGAGCCGATAGCATGTACTGAACCTATCACATGATGGAATTGGTTTCTAACATCTGGCGAATAATCCAACTTTCCATCGGGAAGTATGTCGCATTCAGTGCCGTGGAATATTCTGAATTTTTCGTCCTCATCTTTCCATTTCTCATTTAACGCCCGAATCAGATCGCCCTGAATTGATACCTCAACCGGGTCTACCCCTATGCTTCGACCTCCGATATTCAGCGCAGGGGAATGTTCCGCGATTCCAAGGTACTCCCAACCTAGATTCATTGCTGCCGATGCCATTTCCTCCAGAGTACAAGATCCATCAGATGCAACTGTATGGTTATGGAGTGCGCCCCTAATCATATTCGATTCAATGAGGTGCGGAATCCCATTCATCGAAGCTGCTTCGATCTCCCCCATATCTTCTCTAAGTTCAGGAGAGACCCATTGAAGGCCAAGCGTGGAATATATGTCTGCTTCATTTTTACATGGAAGTGTGTGTATGGCCGCATCTATGCCTTTCAGATCGCCAGCGAGTTGCTCGGGGATCAATCCGAATTCATTGAGTCTTAATCCGTTATCTATTGCAATTTGTCTCATACGTATATTGTGCTCTTTTGAGCCAGTAAAGTATGCCAATGTGAATGGGAACGTCTCAGGTGAGACGACTCTGACCTGGGCGTCTATGGTTGCATCTTCGGAGCGATCAAGAATGGCCTCATTGAGGGCATTGTCGAGGCTGCCAGTCGGGAAAGAGGAATTCAAAACGCTCTGTTCGAGGATGAGGCTGATCTTCGACTCCCCGTAGCCTTTGATATCTGCGATCCCGGGCAAATCGAGTATCGATTGAATTACTGAATTACGATTCTCGAGGCTGGTCGCTACCACTATATCGAGATCTCCGATTGTCTCTCTCCTACGTCTTGCGCTCCCCGCGAGTTGTGCCTTTTCAACTCCATGAATGTCCGAAATTCTCTTTTCTAGAGCAAGGCCGAATCTCAAACCCACATCCAATCTAGTTCTGCCTTGATTTCTGCGGAAAAGCTCGATGCCCTCGAGGTATCTCTGTTGGCTTTTCTCTCCGAAACCTTGCAAGGAGGCCACGAGATTGTTCTCACATGCAGATTTTAGAGATTCTATTGATGAGACATCAAGTTCCTTGGACAATATCCTGGCCCTCTTTGGCCCCAAACCCGGGATGCCAACCATCTCAACTAAACCAGGCGGGACCCTGTCGTAGAGGGATTGTAGATCCCCCCACTCACCAGTCATCACAACGTCCGCTATTAGGGATGAGAGTCCTTTTCCTATTCCTTTGATTTCAGTTAAGGCATTTGATTCGATGACGTCCATCAAATGACGGTTCATCTGTCCGAGGGCTCTGCTTGCATTCTGATATGCCCTCACTCTGAATGGATTTGCTCCATCGAGTTCTAGCAGAATTGCTACTTGATCGAAAACTGTCACAATCTGACTCTTTGTAAAATAAGGGGGGGCTTCGCGACGGGTGTTTGGCAAACCCCACCCTCTGACGCGCGCCATGAGCGTCTGTTGAGGAGGTCGTCTATCGTTGTGTGGATTGGATCCATCCCGGAAAGTTTCACAGACGTGTTGTTTGAGGGGGCGTCATGAGCCTGGTCGGTATACTCGAGACCCTGTCAGTGAGCCTGTGTGGGATCGCTGTCATATTGTGGATGAGTATTGGCACTATCGCACGTTCTAAGAAAGCGGAAATAATAGGCCAGCGTACCATAATGACATTCTGCATACTGGCAAGTATTGTTCTATTCTTGCTCCACTACCTTGGGGGTGATCTGTGGGGTTCCCGCAATGCGGCGAGGCCCATGGCGGTCTTCTCGCTGGTCCTGGCCGCTGCTTCCAGCCTCAATCTAAAGGGGAAAGAAGTACAGGGGGAGGTTAACCCCCATCAAATTCGTCGTCTTCGGGCAGAGGAACGTGATGAGTGAATCATTCTCATTGTACCTTGGATATTGATGAATGCACTACTGTTCGATACCAAGTTTCTGATTGATGAATGACCTCATGTAAGCAGGTAGTTCGCCATTTACGAAGATCACGTCATTGACTTGATCGAGTTTCATCAAGGAGTAGTATATCTGCATTGCAGTCATTGGAGTTGAGGAGCATCCGGTGCATCCGCCCTCCAAAGAGATGGTGATGACTCCACCGGATGTGTCCATGACGTTAACTATCCCGTCATGAGCATCCAAGATTGTCTGAACCGGGCCTACAGAATCGAGAATCATCTGGGGGTCTACGTCCGCCATGCTATCCATTGGAAGAGGGGTTGGCTATGAAACAATTGAGGTATTGTGGCGATTAATTTGTCTGCTAGTGGATATCGGCTTAAATACCGAACCTAGGTCGGAATCTCAACCTAACTGGTGATATTATGGACGGAGAACAAATTGGAATGATGGGGATGGGGGCAGGAATATTAGGTCTGCTCATAGCTTTCATGTTATATCGAAAGGTAGATTCAATCGAGATTGAAAACAAAACGGTAGCCACCATCACTGGAAGGATTCAAGATGGGGCAATGGCTTTCCTCATGGCTGAATATAAGATGCTATCAATATTCATCGTTGTTGTTGCCGCACTGTTATTCGCAGGTGGCGCGGACAACGGCCTTGGCATGGAAACCATGGTCGCTTTCATCATCGGTGCGCTGTGTAGTGTAGCAGCTGGATTCAGCGGGATGCAATCTGCCACCAGCGCGAATGGACGGACGGCACAGGCTGCTGCTAACGGCGGTCAAGCGGCCGCTCTTACCACTTCATACAACGGTGGAGCAGTGATGGGGCTGGCAGTAGGGGGATTGGGCCTATTCGGTATCTCCCTGATGTACTACCTTACAGATCCAGTTGGCGGGGAGGGTTTCCTTTCTGTTGAGAACGTTGCAGGATTCGGAATGGGCGCATCCTCTATCGCACTTTTCGCTCGTGTCGGGGGCGGCATTTACACCAAGGCTGCAGATGTTGGTGCAGACCTCGTTGGCAAGGTAGAAGCCGGTATCCCCGAGGATGATCCCCGTAACCCAGGCGTGATTGCCGACAATGTCGGTGACAACGTTGGTGACGTTGCTGGGATGGGTGCTGACATTTTCGAGTCGTTCGTAGGCTCAATCATCGCTGCGATGGTTATCGCACAGGCCAGCGATGATCTGGGTGCAAGTTACCTAATGATACCAATCGCTTTGGCTGTTGTCGGGTACATCTCTTCAATCATCGGAGTGTTCTCGATTAGCGGGATGAAAAATATGCACCCTGGTGCCGCTTTGCGAAATACCACATTCATTGGTGCTGTGTTATTCATTGGAGGAGGGTACCTTACTCTCAGTTACTTGGAATTGGACACAACTGTGATTCAAGCAGTAGCGATTGGATCGCTAGTTGGCATTCTAATTGGATTAGTTACTGAATACTACACAGGAATCGAACCTGTCTTTGGAATCAAAGTACGAGCCATACCCTACATCGGAGAGGCATCGAAGACTGGAAGTGCAACAAATGCAATTGCAGGTCTAGCCGTAGGTATGCAATCGGTTTTCATCCCAGTTCTTCTGATGGCTGGAGGCATTTACTTCGCTAACGATGTAATGGGCGGCGGGGATGCTGGTCTTTACGGGATTGCGATGGCCGCTATGGGCATGCTGGGCACGGTTGGCGTTACCATGACGGTGGACGCTTACGGGCCGGTTGCTGACAACGCGGGGGGAATCGCAGAGATGTCGGGACTGGGGAAGGAAGTCAGAGAAATCACTGATGGCCTAGACTCAATAGGAAACTCCACTGCTGCAATAGGAAAAGGATTCGCAATAGGGAGTGCTGCACTAACTGCTCTGGCACTATTTGCTGCGTACAAGACCAGTGCAGGACTCGAGGCAGCAGACCTTTCTCTAACCAATCCAGAAGTTGTGATTGGTCTACTAATCGGTGGTGCTCTACCATTCCTTGTAGCTGCTATGACAATGAAGTCAGTAGGGCGCGCAGCGGAAGATATGATCACTGAAATCCGTCGACAATTCAGGGAGATTGACGGTCTATTGGAGGGTCGCGAGGGTGTTGAGCCAGACAGTGCGACATGCGTCGATATTTCTACACAGGCAGCTCTACGTGAGATGATTATGCCCGGATTAGTTGCAATTGGAAGCCCTGTTGCAATAGGCTATGTGCTCGGGCCCGAAGCTCTTGGAGGCACTCTTGCTGGCGCAACAGCAACTGGCGTACTGATGGCTCTATTCATGGCAAACGCTGGAGGAGCATGGGACAACGCCAAGAAGGCTATCGAGCAAGGCGAGATTCCTGGTGCTGAGAAAGGCGATGATGCCCACTCCGCTGCGGTTGTGGGAGACACCATTGGCGACCCGTTCAAGGATACCAGTGGGCCTTCGCTGAACATCCTGATCAAATTGATGTCAATCGTATCGGTTGTTATCGCCGGCCTTATCGCGTGAACAGGGAGAGTGGGCTTTTCTTCTGCCGAGTACGGGAAATCGCTTTCCGGCATACGCCCTCCCGAGGGATATGGTCGGACGTAAGTTGCTATCTGCCTTAGCTGTGCTTTCCATTGCTCTACAAGGATGCGTAGGCTCTACAAGCAGCATACTGGGAGGAAGTGACGACCTCGAAGTTCCCGATTGGGAAATCGGTGACTGGTGGCTATTCACTTTCACCACTCCGGAATTCTATGACGACTCTGCGCGCCTAGTGGTTGCCACAGTCGATGAAGAGGAGGGCGGAACTGCATATATGCTTGGAATATCCTCAGAAGAAGAGGCCAGAAGGCATGCTGTTCTGAACCACAACCCATTCCTTGGTAGAATCACACATTCGACATTAGGGGTCTTTGAAAATGGATTTGAACAGCCTGTGCTCTCATTCCCGCTTTCAAGCAAGTACTGGGAATTTTCTCTTTTTGACGTAGATTGGGAAGCTCAATCGAACCTAGAGGGTCAAAGAGCGTATGTGACTGCAACAGGATCAGATGGGGGCGTCTTGACATATACGTACGATGAGTCTGTAAAATTCATCACCTCGTTTGTAAGAAAAGATTCTGACGGCCTCGAATTACTAAGAATCACCCTTGCTCAAAGTGGCACCGACCATATGGGGGAAGTGCATTTCATGAGAGGGAAGGATCTTCTTTCCAGAGACTATGAAAATGATAGCCCGAATGGGGATGTAGAAGACTCGTTTCTTGTTCAAGATCATCCCAATGATGGATCGTGGGACGAGATGATCTATCTGATGGATGCGTCTGCAGGCGGAGGGGGTTCCAGCATCACACTGACCTTGCGGGACCACACCTCTTCATCAGTGCTCGAAAGATTCTGGGGGCCGGGGTCATCGGAGTCCGGGACCTTGGGGACCATTCCGTCACCCAGCGGAGAGTATACCCTCACAGCTAGTTTCACAGGTCAGACCGAGCTCGGCATAATGATCGCCGGGGGGATAGGATACTCGTGGAGTCTCTGAAATGGCTGCTATGCGCCATTTAGCGATGCTTCACGGGATGACTGGGACATCTTCGAAGATGAGGCCCTTGGCTGAATCTCTAGCCCCGGATAATTGGGGCGTTGTGTGTCCTGAGGGCACATATGTGCATCCGAGAAGTGGACGAGCCTGGTGGGTCCGGGAAGAGGGCGTCAAGACAGCAGTCGATGATCAGATTCTAGTGTCGATGAAAAATCTCGAGCAAAGTCTCCCCGAAGGGAAGCTAATCGTTGGAGGATTCTCTCAAGGTGGCGCTATAGCCTCAGCGATGCTTGAGACAAGCGTCGAGGAGCGTATTCTCGGACTCGTACTTCTATCCACCTTGACATTGCGAAGCAAGCAGCTTCAGAAGACCCTCAATTCAATTCGTCCCAGATCCATGGTATGGATGCACGGTGAAAGAGACCATCTTGTGAATATTGATGATGGCGAAAAGCTTGCCTCGATATTCGAAGACGCTGGGTGGAATGTGATTCGTCTTCGCCACAAAAAGGGGCATATGGTCGACCTGCGTCAGAAGGACTCCCTTATCGATGCGGTTAGAATGATATCAGAAGGCGGCTAAAGATATGTCTTCAATTCATCAAATCCTCCAATGAATGTTATTCCCGCCCTCATATCGAAAATGATCGGCACCGTCCTGTGTCCTGTCGTCATTATCAAGTCGGATCGTAACTGGCTATTGTCATCTAGATTGACTTCTGTGTAGGACAGGTGAGAGGCGTCTAGGAGTCTCTTTGCAGCCACGCAATAGCCACATACTGTCTTTGAGAACACTAAGAAGTCGGTTTCGACTCCCTCAAACTGATGGAGCGGGCTTTTCATCGATCATCACATCGCCTAGGACTGGTTCGTATATTTCTGGTTCATCTTCTGAATGTGTGTCATCGTCCTCGAGGACCCTGTCAGTCTCATCCTCATCAATGAATACGAGCATGAACACGGTTATGAGGGTCAAAGCAGCACCGATATAGATAGCGGACTTGTAGTCGAATATCGAAATCATCCTCTCTGTTAGGGTATATGCAAAGACGCCTGAGAGGTTGAACAAGGACATGTATGCTGTGAATTGAGTTCCCCCCACCTTGCTCCAAGTCAGCCTCATACTCAGCGATATGATGCATATCCATGCCATCCCGCCGACAAACGCCTGCATAATCAGGTAGACCGTCATTATCGAGGTGTTAGACCAGAAGGGTTCGAGGAGTGCGAAACATGCATTCGCAAGGGCCAGCACAGTGAATCCGACCATTGCAACTCTCCTGACGCCGAATTTATCGCCAAGCAAACCTCCGAAAATTTGTCCGATTAAAGCGCCGAATACGACGATTCCCCCGACTATTCCGTTATACTTTGCCTGTGACCAGCCTGCTTCATTGATGAAGATGTCAATCACAATTGGGCCCACGAATATGTAGAGTTCCGAGAGTAGGCAGAGTCCAATCAACAGAAGAGCAGAACGGACGGAGAACGCCTTTGTGAGGTAGAATGAGGTTTCAGCGACGCCTCGTCTCGTCCCCTCAGGGAGACGTGCCAATGGATTCGTCACAGGGTAGTCTTCCGATGCAAGTATCCCCCCGGAGGAAAGAGCGAAGGCGACAAATGATATGGCGAAGAAGACATAACTCACCGGATTGGTAATCTGCCTTATTTTATCGCCCGCCTCGAAATCGATGGTGAAGACATCTATTGCAAATCCAGCCACCCACACGAACAGAGCCGCTATTGCAAAGAATGCAGAGATAGATATTCTTCTACTGTCTAGCGTGACTCCGACCTTCCGAGCGATCTTGAATCTCTTCTCTTCCAGCCATGGTCTCGATATCTCAGGGTCGTCAGCGTCAATACTCTGTGCGTCGCCTTGATCATCTAAATCATCCCACCACTGACTTTCATCCGGCTTGGACCAAGGGAACAATTTGACGCCTGGCTTCTCAACCATGGTAAGCGGGACGAGCAATATCAAGGAAAGGAGTACGAGTTGAATGGCAATGACGCCGCCTATACCGATTTGAGTGACCGATACCCCGAGTACTGCACCGCCAACTATGATTCCGGCTCTCTTTGCTGCAAACATGAAGCCGTTGGCCTTAGCCACCTCGTTTGGCTCAAGTATCTCAACGGCCAACGCATCGGTTCCGACATCCTGCAAGGAGGCGAATATGTTGTGTACGAACAACAAACGTGTGACGAGGTCTATCTCAGCATTCAAGTCGGGCACCAGGAGCAGCGTTCCCAGAGTCACTACCATGCCCGCTTGAGCTATGAGGACCCATTGCCTCCTGGCGCCATAACGGGGTATGTTCACGGCATCCACGACAGGGCCCCATATCCACTTGAATGTCCAAGGTAGCGCGACTGTAGCGAAAAGTATTGCAATGTCGCCAACCGGAACCCCATTGTCAACTAGATATGCTGCAAAGGTGACACTGGCAAAGCCCCATGGGAGGCCCTGAGCAAAGTAGAGTATGCATAGCGTTAGGAGTCTCTTCGTTCCATTCTCTGTGAGAGCGCCTCCCCGTAGCATTTCAGACATGAATTTTCCAATACCGCCCGTCAGCGATCCGATTGGATCTTCTAGCCAATTTGAGGAAATCGTAGACTCTTCATCTTCCTCATCATTTTCTTCTTGCTTTCTGACGGAGTTTGTGGACCAATCTTCCCTCAGGGCGGTCCATCCAAGAAGTACGATAGTTGCGAGGAAGGGGATGAAGAATACGTATGACCCGACGGACGACTGGCCTCCGGAGCCTCCACTTGAGCTTGCTAATTCGTCCACTAGAACCACTCTTCTGGCATCTACAGGGGACATCCTGTCATCACTGATCACCAGCCGTGCATATACTGTCGAGTTGCCTGACTCGATATGAGGGTCGAGCTTGATGTTCCAAGATGACCAATCTCCCCCGGAAGATAAGTCGGCTGCCTGCTTCCAATCGCCGCCTCCGACCATCACCTGTACAAATCCAACACCTGGAACGCCTCCTGTCGAAGTACCAGAAATCCTAGACTCGTTACCTAGGTGGTCTAATGTTTCGAGATTCATTGAAACATTGAGAGAGGCGTCTATTGCGCCTGCTGCCTGAACAAAAGACAGGGGATCCGCCTGGCCGTATCCGAATTCATTATCTGGACGGGTTTCCAGAATGCTACAGTCGTTGAAACCGGGATCATCGAGAAGTTGGATGTCGCGCTCTATCGAGAGGGCGCTCACGATGGACTTGACCTGCTCGTGATCGATATCGGGATTCGCCTCGACCATCAAAGCGGCTATACCCGCCATGAGAGGAGTTGCCATACTAGTTCCAGATTTACTCGTATAGCCATCAGAAGTAGCAGCGTCGGGGGCCATTATGTTGGATCCTATTGTCGAGACATCGGGCTTGACTCGCCCGTCAGAGGTGTACCCTCTGCTTGAATAGATGGCTAAACCCAGATCTTTGTCCAGACTTGCAACTGTAATGGGGAGGTTTGCATCGCCTGGGCTGTCAATGGTGTTGCAGCCGGCTAGAGTTGCGCCGCCGAATTCATTTCCTGCCGAAAGGAAGGTGATAATTCCCGATGCTGCGACTGCATCCATCTGCTGGCTCCATGCTGATGAGCCGTCATTGTCGAAATGGGCCTCTAACTGCTGCTCGCCAAGTGAAGAAGTTAGGATGTCTATGCCTTTGGAATCCTTATTCTCGATTGCCCACTGTGCGCCCTCTATCACATCTTGGATATCGCCCTCACAGCATGCGAGGATATTGACCACCCATGCACCCGGTGCGACTCCCACGTACCTGGAGCCGTCGGGCGCCTCTTGTCCGCCCCCTGTGCCAGCAGCGATACCTGCAACATGTGTGCCATGAGTCCCTGAATCGTACGATTCGCTTGCTGGACGTTCGGAGTCGGTGATTACAGCGTCATAGAATGCCGATATCTTTGGGTCGCAGTCTATTGTAATCGGAGTTGGATTAAACGGATCTGGGTCAGGTTGATCGCAACCTAATGTAATCTCATCATCCATATCGTTGAGGCCCTCGTGGTCTCCTCTTACTCCAGTATCGAGAACAGCAATGGTGACTCCTGTTCCATCGTAACCATACTGGGACCATACCTGATCGACCCCCATATTTGGGGCTGCTTCGTTCATATGGGTTTCAGCCAAGCCCAGATCTTCTAGCATGACAACTCCGGGTAAGTCGAGAATTGGCGAGTTGTGGTGGAGAAGTTCAATCGGGACAGTAGCAATCAGACTGTCCAAATATGCCGGTCGCATCGTGACCTCTACGCCCAGCTCTTCAATTGCCTCGACGTCTGCTGAAGAGGGGTGGTGATCATAATCGACGAATACTCTTGCATTGCCAGCATCTGCCATTCTCCACCAACTGGAATAGAACTCAGTCGGCTGTTCGAGTAGCCACTCAAGTCTGTCGTCAATCATGTTTTGATTGGAGTCTCTTGACCAGTCATCCCACCACTCATCGTGAATCTCAAGAGCATGCCTCGGTTGCCACTCGCCAGCATAGTCGTAACCCCCTCTTTCATCATCTTGAGGATTGATCTGAGAGGCGGTAAGAGGGATGAGCAATGTTGCCAGTATTAGGAGCGCGAGTGCTCGACGCGGGGTTGCCATCAAGTTCCCGGGTGGGACATGCCTCATGTTATTTGCGCTCAATTGTAAATCGTGCAGGAACGAAACGTCACCCTATTTAGCAGGACATTGGGAGGAAGCCTCATGGGTGCGCCGAGTGAGCCGGATCAAGTAGCCTTGGCAGTTGATGCATTCAGCAAAGGTAAGCCGGTGATGGTCTTCGATTCGTCCTTCAGAGAAGGTGAGACTGATCTGCTTTGGCCAGCGCAATATGCCAGCCCAGAAGTCATGCGAAAACTTAGACAGGATTGTGGCGGATTGCTCTTTCTTGCGATAGGCGAGGA
>JAZANC010000106.1:0-3317 GCA_036228805.1 Thermoplasmatota archaeon | reverse complement strand
AAGACGTTCACAAGACGCTAATAAGCATCTGCGCCGAACACGGCGGTATGTCTGAAGAAGACGCTCATGAATTCGTGGAAACCCAGATGATGAGAACTGAGAAGAGATATCTCAGAGACGTATATTGAGAACTAATGAGTTCAGATGAACTCAAACGTTGCCCGCCTGTCGTAGGGCCAATGGCATTCTCACGAGTACTCATCGCAAATCGGGGTGAGATTGCATTGAGGATAATGAGGTCTCTTAGAACACTCGGTATTGAAGCCTCCATAATACATGGAAGAGAAGATAGAACGAGCCTCCCTGTTCGCTGGTCCGATTCGGCAGTACAGATCTATCGTGACGACCCCCTTGCGAGCTATCTCGATGTCGAGGCAGTTGTAGACGCTGCAAAAAGTGTCGGAGCAGATGCAGTTCACCCGGGATATGGCTTCCTTGCGGAAAATCCCAATTTGGCTCGAAGACTAAATGAGGAAGGAATCACCTTTATCGGCCCTTCTGCAGAAATTCTTGAACTTCTTGGAGACAAGATACAGGCTCGTTCTGCGATGACTGCCGCAGGGCTCCCGATTGCACAGGGGTCAGAAGAACCGATAGAGAACTCCGAGAGTGCTATGGCTATTGCAGCTGAGATTGGCTATCCAGTCATCATAAAAGCCGCTGCTGGAGGCGGTGGCATAGGAATGCAAATAGTGCATACTGAGGACGAATTTGACTCTGCATTCCGCCTATGTTCTAGCAGGGCCTCTTCAGCATTTGGAGATGGCAGAGTCTTTGTTGAGAAGTACATAGAGGAAGCGCAACACATCGAATTTCAGGTTCTTGGCGATGGAAAAGATGCAGTCCATTTTGGAGAGCGCTTCTGCTCCATACAAAGACGACATCAGAAGATATTGGAAGAGGGTCCATGGCTAGATGCCGAGACTAGGGAAAGAATTGGATCTAAAGTCGTCGAAGGCGCGAAAGCAGTGGGATATCGCGGCCTTGCAACATTTGAATTTTTGAGGGACGCTAAGGGGGAATTCTACTTCTTGGAAGTCAACCCCAGAGTCCAGGTTGAACACACAGTCACGGAGGCTCTGACAGGTTTCGACCTAGTGTCATTAGGAATTAGGGTGGCTGCAGGCGAATCCCTTCCAGTTAGCCAAGATGAGATACATCTTCGAGGCCATGCAATACAAGCTAGAATAAATGCCGAGCGACCGGAAGATTTCACTCCCGCACCAGGGAGGCTATGGGAGTGTATCCTTCCCTCCGGACCCGGCATAAGAGTCGACTCTCATGCTTGTTCCGGATACTCCATGCCAACTTGCTTCGATTCCCTGCTTGCTAAGATTATAGCACATGGAAGAGATAGAAAAGAGGCCATTGAGAGATTAGATGCAGCGTTAAGAGAAACCGTCCTTGATGGAGTAGAAACGTTAATTCCGCTACATAGGAAGATACTCAGAGAGTCCGACTTTGTAAAGAGAGAAATTACTATTTCATATCTTGAAGATCATGATTTTAGGTGATTGCTTGGATCTTGTAATCGTTGGCAGTATTGGATATGATGACATACAGACACCTTACGGGAAAGTAAGCAGTCTATTGGGCGGATCAGCGTCATATTCCGGCCTTTCTGCAGCATTCCACGCTCGTGATATGGGGTTGGAGAGAGTAAGCGTTGGCCTAGTGTCAATTATCGGCTCCGACTTCGACGAGACCTCTTATCGAAGAATTGTTGACGCAGGGTTAGATATTGAAGGCGTAAAACAATCTGATGGGATGACCTTTCGCTGGTCAGGAAAGTATGAGGGTTCAATGGACCATGCTATAACCGTGTCAACAGACGTCAACGTTCTCTCTGATTTCAAGCCAACTTTGCCAGCATCATGGAAAGATCCTACAATCTTGTTCTGCTCTTCCGCAAGTCCTGCCACGCAAATCGAAGTTCTGAATGCCAACCAAGGCTCCAAGGTCACTGCATTGGATACTTTCCAGCTTTGGATTGATTCGGAATTTTCCGGATTGAGCGAGGCTCTTCGGAAGGTCGATATTGCTATTTTCAATGAGGACGAGGTCAATGCGATTGGAGATGGTCAGAACTTTCTTGAATCAGGAAGAAACATCATCACTGGCCAGAGTCTTAATGGAGGCGAATTGGCTGGTTCAGGGCCTCAATGTCTGATTATCAAGAGAGGAAGCGCAGGGTGCGTATGCATTCATAGGGACGGCCTCATCATTCTTCCAGCTTATCCCACAGAGTCGGTAGTTGACCCCACTGGTTGTGGTGATGTTTTCGCCGGGGCGTTCTTGGCACAACTTGTCCCCCACGAAGGAAATCTTTCAGATATCGAATCTATCCGTAGAGCACTGATACATGCTACAGTAACTGCATCATTCAACATAGAATCATTTGGATCAGATTCCATTTCTAGTTTAAAGCGAGGAAAATATCGAGCCAGGCTCGATCGTTATCGGAGAATGGCCGGCATCATCTGAGATGCCGCACACCAGGTATCCCGACCCCTTCTCCGCCGTATGTGCTGGGTCTTAATTCGCTGAACCTTGGGAGTAAATCATCTTCTTCAACAGGCATATTGCCTATTTCAAGTCGTTTACTCATCACTATTCTTCGTAGTGCATTCTGGCCACTTGTTTCAGGATGAACACGGGTCGGAGCCCCCCCAAGATTAACCTCAGACTGATGTTGATGATCAGCACGTAACCTCAGTTTTTGTGCAGACCTTAGTCTAGAGCCCTGATCTAACTCCTTCACTTCATTCTCAACCCCATTCCGTTCCTTCCTCCTGTTTGGAATGGGCACTAACAAACGTTCAATCCAACTACGGCTGCGAGGCTTATCCGAAGAAACAATTGATGAAATCTTGCTACGACCGGGCCCGATACTCTTCATGACCTTCTTCGCCCTTGCTTGCTTTACGATGCCCGGCCGGCACTCCTCTCTGACAGCGGCATCTGTAGGATCGGGCAGCACATCTCCGCCCATTTCTACTGATTCATATGATCTAACTGCTCGAGTCAGCATCATTGAACTCGATAGGGGAGGCTCGTCAGCGGCTGGAGATATCTCGCTAGTGCCCCACCCCGTCATGGCTGCTGGCTCACTTGAAACAGCACTCTCGACAGACTCTATGGCAGGAGCAGGATCATCAAACATCGCCCATTGCATGCCCCCATCATTTCCGCGATCATAGAATCCGAAACTCGCATCAAACGGAAGTGCCGAGTCAGCAATAGACGGAGATGGTGATGCCGAGGAGCTCGTCGTAGGCATTTCCAATCTGTCTTCCGTTCTTGAGTAACTCATAGAA
>JAZANC010000105.1:0-6940 GCA_036228805.1 Thermoplasmatota archaeon | reverse complement strand
CATGATCTTCATGGTCCATCCAAACGTGGCCTGCTGTTGCGCAATCAGCTTCTGTTGACTCGTAGTTCTCATGAGTGTCCGTGTTGTGACACAGGCCTTCACCGTGGTCTTCTCCCTCCGTCCACATGTGACCTGCGTTCGCACACTCCTCTTCGGTTGACTCGTAGTTTTCATGGGTATCCAGGTTGTGACAGAAGCCCTCGCCGTGGTCATCGTGGTCGTCGTGACCATCTTCATCGCCGTGGTCGTCGTGACCGTCTTCATCGCCGTGGTCGTCGTGACCTTCTTCATCGCCGTGGTCGTCGCCGTGGTCGCCGTGACCATGGTGATGGTGTGCATGACCGCCAAGCATCTTCAAGACAGCCATGTTGAACTCTTCATCGTGCTCTGACTCAAACTCTAGAACGTGCTCCCCTGCTTCCATGTGGAACACCTGAATCGTAGTGTCTGCAGGACAGTTCTCTGGGTTCATGAATTCCTTCTCGGCCTCTGCATGACCATGACCGTCGTGGTCGTCATGGTCGTCGCCGTGGTCGTCATGGTCGTCGCCGTGGTCGTCATGGTCGTCGCCGTGGTCGTCATGGTCGTCGCCGTGGTCGTCATGCATCATGCCCATCGTGACAGGCTCGAAAGGACCCTCTAGCATGAGGTCACACAGATTTGAGACAAGGAACGACTCGTAATCTACCGTTACCTCTCCAGACGGCATTGTGTGGGTCATGAAGGATGGCGGCGCGTTGGTCATTGCTGACAGGGTGGATTCTACCCAGGGCTCGAGGCCTAGGCCGTGATAGAAGAACAGATCAGATTCTGAGAGTCTGATCATGTCTGCCGGAGTGGGCTCGTAGTCGTGGACCGGTATGTTGTCCTGGCTCATGTAGTCGACATAGATATTCTCGCCGCCTACGGCTTTGACTAGCTCCCCGACGTGATATGTGGACACCATTACATTTCCGTAGATCACGGGCTCTACTGGCGTGGGCTCGGGCTCAATGATTGGTTCTATCATATCGTCTATCTCATCGGCAACATCGTCACTAAGGCACCCGGCTAAGCTTGACATGATCATAATCGAGGAGACTAGGGCCACTTTCAGCATATTCGCATTCATCATGGGCTGGCCGCAAAGTAATAACTATTTAATTAAATCTAATAATTAGATATTTCAAAATTATTATTAATAGAAATCTTGCGCATCGAATTATGACTCAAGTTATGTCTTTCAGCGCTGACAAGGAGTTCGCCACTGAATTTGATGATTTAATCAGAAAATCGGGTTACAAGAATCGAAGTCGGTTCATTCGTGATGCTGCTTTGTTCTTTGCTGAGATTCAACAAAAGGGCGATCTGATGAACATGAAAGATGAAGAGATTGTAGAAGGGCATTTGGTTGTTCATTATCAACACGGGAGTGATCAGAAATTGATGGTCAGTCGTACAGATTCAGTCGAAGTCGCTGCATATCATCACAGCAGCCGGCTCGGACACTCGTGTCATTTGTCGGTCGATGTGGTCCATGTCAAGGGAGAGGCGATTCATGTTCGACGGGTCTACGAGCAGCTCCAAAATACGTTGAATGTGGACAAGGTCTCCTTCATTAGCGCCCCCATGCGGCAAGAAGGCTGTTGTTAGCATTCGACACGCACTTAAGCGGGCGGTTCTCCTCGAATCCCTATGGAATCTGGTGATCGGCGGGTCGTGGATACCTGGCTACATGATGGTTCAACGATGCACAGAGGGGACGTGATACTCCATGCAGATGGAGGTTGGAGCCCTAGCAATGGCGATGAGGATGTCATCGATATCATCGATGGATCGAGTAAATTCGTGACTCGTTCTCTTCAGAATTGGCATACCCATCTGCCCATGATGCTGAACAGAAGTATGGGGGAGGGGCTCGATCTAATGTCATGGCTCAACACGTCGATATTTCCTACAGAGGAGAGGGTCACCAGAGAACTCGTCGAAATCGGGGCTAGGGCAGCCGCTGCGGAGATGATATCCACAGGATCCACTTTCGCATGCGATATGTACCACTTCCCAGGCAGTATTGCTCCTGTGCTAGCTGATTCCGGCGTGAGGGGAGTCGTATGTGGGCCTACTACAGAGTGGCCTCCGAGGGAGGAAGCAGCGGACGATGGCTCAACGCTGAAAGAATTGGATGGTCTACTGTCTCGGGGATCTTTGGGTGGCGGACGTGTGGAATATGGTGTCGCGACTCATGCTGTATACACCTGTGATGAAGAGGTCCTGATGAGGGGGAGCGACCTTGCCCGGAAGCATGGCTCTTTGTTGCACATCCACACTTCAGAAACACGGGATGAAGTCGCTAATTGCCATGCCAAGCATGGGATGTACCCCATAGAGTACCTTGACTCAATAGGGTATTTCTTGAGCGATGAGGAAGGGGGCACGGTTTGTGCTCATTGTGGTTGGGTGACGAAGAAGGAGATGCGGATTCTGGCAAGGCATGGCGCTCATGCTGTTCATTGCCCTACATCTAATCAGAAATTGGCCTGTGGCGGGACCATGTCCTATCCCGCAATGATGGAGGCGGGTGTCGATGTACGGCTGGGGACTGACGGGGCTGCCAGCAACAATTCCATGGATATGAGAAGAGAAGCGAAGATAGCGAGTCTGATTCAGCGCCATGACCACTGGGATGCATCTATACTCAATCCCACTGAGACATGGAGGCTTGCGACCAAGGGGTCTTTGGATTGGGTAACTTGGGATATTGATGATATTCGTATGAGGCCGTATGGAGTGAATGGACGGAGACTGTTGGCAAACCTACTCTACTCGGATTCGAGATGCGTGGATGTCTTTGTTGATGGAATCTCAGTGAGAAAGAACGGGGTGACTATGACCCTTGATGAGAGGAAGGTCGGAGAAGATCTGGAAGATGCCGCAAGGGAATATTACAAGGGAATCTGAAAGATCAGCACCTAGAAGAAGTCTGCCTTGTGTCTGAAAGGGTAGTGAATTTTCCGGAATGTCGCTTATCTCCTTGAACATAAGGGTCGATTTACATTGCTACCATCCGAAAGCCATGGCCACTAGTGCGATGAGCAATATCGCTCCGATTCCCACGAGTACGACGAACGACATCAGACCATACGCAAATGGCCTCCTGCCGGTGGCATAGCCCCAAATCATACCTCCAATAATGGTGACTGGCCACAAAAGACACATCGCCATGGCGATAGCGTCCTCGTTTGCAGGATAGTCCTCTGAATAGTATGAGAAGTATTCCGGCTGACCGCAGAGAGAGCATCCATTCGGATTGAACGCCACATGTACAAAATCCGAATCTACACGGACATAAATCTCAGGATTGGGTTGAGGCTCGCCCCATGAGCTTGTTCTCATGGTTTGCCATTGGGACCCCTGGCTGTCGACGGCTTGAAGGCCGGGATCACCGAACTCATAGGAATCTGTCCAAGAATACCATCTTTCGCCTCCAGTTGAGAGGTCCCACCAACTGGGGTCGTCAAAATCATGGTGGAAATCGGACGATGCGCTGAATCCATAAGTTTCGAATGTGCGATCATCTATGGTAACGTTGTCGATTACAACAGGATTCTGGGAATACTCCTCGTCGTAACCACCAGACTCTATCGTACTACCGAGAAATGAGGTTACTCCTGCCAGCAGAACAGGGAGAACGACCAGCCCGGTAAGGAACCAGATTACGGATCTGCTGCGTGTGGAGTCCTTTTGATCGACCTGTCCCCAAACGCCGTTTTGGCCGTCCACTGATACCTGATTGATGCCTCCTGTGAGCGTGTTCCCGGAACCTCCCGGGCCGCTGATTACAATCTCCTTGGGAGCATCGGAAGCAGAGTCATGAGGTGCGTCACCCCCCCACCAATCCTCCTCCATGTTAGGGGGAACGCACTCCCGTGGATGAGGTTTGGGCCTACCCGTACATCAGGAAGGCGACGGCTAGAACGGCGTATGTTGCAAGCAGCATGGCGCCCTCCAGCCAGTTCGACTTGCCGTCTACAGCAACCGTGTTCGCAATGAGCACAGCGAGGAACGCAGACGTTGTCTCCAGAAGTCCGAATTCGAAGGTCAGGGGCACTCCAACGACCCACGATACTAAGACGATCAGTGGAGCGATGAAAACTGCAATCTGAGTACTCGAGCCAACCGAGATCGCGAAGGAGAGGTCCATCTTATTCTTTCCAGCTACCGTGACTGCGGTGAAATGCTCTGCGGCGTTACCAAACAGGGGAAGGAGGATGATTCCGATGAAGAGATGTGGTATGTGCAGCTCTTCAGCCGCTTCCTCAAGGGAGTGGACCAGAATTTCAGCCATGAAGGAAACCAGAATGGTTGCTACCACTAACAGTATGACTGCATCTCGTTTTTCCATGGACGGGCTTTCGTGGTGTGCTCCATCAGTCGCGAATAGTGAAGCATGGGTTTTGAGTTGGAACAATAGGAACAATCCGTATATCGAAAGAAGAATCATCGATACGATTCTAGATAATTGTAGAACGCTATCGTCGGAGGAATTGGTAGCAGATGCGTGGAATACGGTCGGGACGATGAGTGCGATTACTGCGAGTAACAGTAGAGATGAGTTCGATCCAACCTGGACCCTGTTGAACTCTTGCTCCTGGAATCTGAGGCCCCCCCAAAGGAAGGCTAGACCCATCACAAGAAGCAGATTGCCGAGAATGCTGCCTATCAAGCTTGCCTGCACAACTTTGATCATTGTCGCTTCGGTCTCTGTTCCAGAACCGGCTTGCATCGCAGCGATTACTGCGAGTAATGCGATTATCAGTTCGGCGGCGTTTCCGAAAGTAGCATTCAGGAGTCCCCCAATTGATTCGGATGTCCTCAGTGCTATCTCTTCAGTTGCCTTTCCCATCAGGAATGCAAGCGGCATTATTGCGATCATCGAGGCGATGAACGACAGCGTTGCATCATGAGCAATGAATGAGGCGTATATGGCGACTGGTGCTGCAAGTAGAAGGATATTGAGTCGGCTTGAGGATAAGGCGAATGAGTGGTACCATGGAACTAGTTCTGAGCTGCTGGTATTGTGCTCCATGTGTCTAGGCAGGCCTTTCACGGCATAATCGTACGCATCACGATAGCGTTGATGTGGGGGGTATACGCAGGATCAGGTGTGACTGGGGCGCTTAGAGTGGGTCTGACTGGCACCCCTGGAACCGGAAAGACAACTGTTGCTAAGGCTATATCTGACCTTGGAGTGATCCTGAATGTGTCTGATTTAGCCGAAGAAAGGGGATTTCTTGGATCGTTTGAACCTGATGAGGAAGTAAAGGAGATAGACATCGAGAATCTCGTATCAGTACTTGAGGAGGAGTGGATTACGGAACCAGTTGGGCTTACCATAATTGAAGGGCATCTTGCTCATCATCTCCCCTGTGATGTCGTGGTGGTTCTCAGATGTGACCCAGACATCCTCAGAGAGCGTCTAGAAAAGCGCGGATACTCGGAAAAGAAGATCGATGATAATGTCGAATGGGAGCTAATGGGGAGCATGTGGAACGAATACGAGGATACCGATGTCCCTTGGACGGAGTTTGATTGTTCGAATTCAAGTGCTTCCGATATCGTAAAGTCGATTATCGAATGGTTGGATTCAGGGATGCAGTCGACCCAATCTTCAATGGTATTGGACTGGGTGAGTCGTAAGGAGGGTATCTGATGTTCGAGCAATTCCGAGAAAAATGGTCCAAGGCAATGCACCCCCTGATTGTAAGACTGGGAGATACCGACCCCAATACCCTGACTTGGACGAGTCTCGTCGTATCGCTTGTAGCATTCTGGCTGGTTGCCAATGCTGGAATAGATGGCGAAGGCGCATTGATGATAGTCGGCGCAGTCATCCTGATCGGTATTGCTGGTGTGCTAGATGCTCTGGACGGGGATCTTGCACGACACCAGGGCACTTCGGGGCCGTATGGGGATTTCTTGGACCATACCATTGACAGGGTCGTGGATATCGGACTTATCGTAGCTATTGGAGTCAATTCCGAGTTCGGTGTCGATCTTTCACTCGCTCTCGGGGCTGCTCTCCTGACCCTCATGGGGTCTTACATGGGCACTCAGGCGCAGTCAGTTGGTCTTGGGAGAATCTATGGAGGATTCTCAAGGGCAGATAGGATGGTGATCACAGTTTTAGGCATGATATTGGCGAGTCTTCAGGCTGCAGGGATTTTTGCTCTCACAGTTACAATCACAGGCGACTTCGGTAGTTTCCTCGTATTGGGCCTTGAAGAGATGAATGGATTTGGCATAGCGGTTGTTTTCTCCGCGTGGGGGGGTCTGTACACGTTCATCACACGCTTCATATCAGCTCGAGGAATGCTATTGGGTTCAGTTCCAGAAAGCTGAATCTTCCCATGGAAGACCCACTGCTATTCCAAGAATCTCAAGGATCAGAAAGTTCCAGACGAGGTAGGTTACGATTGCTATCGTGAACGTTGCCAGAGCCGTGTTTAGCACTGCTCGACGATTTCTAATTGCATCATCAAGGGTGCATATGCCCTTTGAACGATGATATATTACCATCCCAATGGTTAGCATCGATGCTGAAGCAGCATAAAGCGCCCACCTGACCCACGAGTAATAGAGGTCGTTCGAGAGTTGGTCTGCAGCCACGATAGCGGAACTACCTGCAAAAAGGACCCATATCACAGAAGGCAAGCAGCACATGGATGCGAGTATCGCGGACCCACCGATCCATGGTCCAAGACCCTTCTCCATGCTCCCTAAAGAATTGGATTCGTATATGAACGACTGTTGGTCAATCAGGGTTTTCGGAAATGGGTCAAGTATAGAGAAACGCGTTCCTACCTGGAAGAGTGAAGGGGAACGGTTATGATTCTCAAAAATCGCAATGAGGTTCGTGAAGCACCTCATAGACAGGATAACCGAGCAGGAGCCTAGTGTTCCA
>JAZANC010000104.1:0-7478 GCA_036228805.1 Thermoplasmatota archaeon | reverse complement strand
GAGTCAATCTTCAGAGGTTTTTTCCGGCCCAGCTCCGAAGAATCGGAATCCTAACTCTACCTTATCCCGAATACTCGCTCTATCAGACGAACAAGATGTTCAGTAATGACAAATGAGACCAGTATTGATATTGGATAAATAAGCAGTGATACCGAAGATCCAAACGAGTCAGAGAGCGAAGGACGGATTTCATTTGCAAGTAAAGTGAATATGAGAATAGAGAATACAAACAATATCCGTTCCAGCCAAGGACTGGATACTTTCCCGCCCCATTCTTCCGAGTTTGGAAGCTCCGGACCCATATCCATGGACGCCTGCACCACGCTATCTCGCAAGAACCCCTCGCTGTTTCCATCGTGTTGAAACACAGATGCCGACTCCCGATGTTATGTGCGGGCTGAAGGTCGAGTCATGTAGTCGGTGCGACCACACCAGCCTAGTGCACCAGCCATACAGCGGTCAGAGGCTATGTGGGCGCCATCTGCACGAGTCAATAAGGCGAAGAGTATCAAGAGATCTAAGAGTACAATTACCTCTCCCAAAGGACGCTAGAAAGGAGGATGGAAGCCCATTACGAATACTCGCTGCTGTGAGTGGAGGCAAGGATTCTGCGATTATGCTCAAACTCATTGTCGATATACTTGGACGTAGAAGAGACCTAGAAATCATAGCAGGAGTAATCGACGAAGGAATAGACGGCTACCGCTCCCCTTCTATCAGTTGCATAGAAGAACTATGCGAGTCTCTTGGGATAGAGTTACTTCAATTGGGGTATGAAGAGATGGGATACTCGAGAATGGATGAAGTAGTTCGTATGATGCCTGATATCGCAATGAAGAATCCACAGGCCGATGGAATGATGCCATGCTCTTTTTGTGGCGTTTTTAGAAGGCAGAGCCTGAACACTCTCGCCGAAAGATCAGGCGCGGACGTTATGGCGCTAGGTCACAACTTGGATGATATGGCCCAATCCATACTCATGAATCTACAGAAGGGGGAAGTCGACAGGTCAGTCAGACTGGCACCACATACATCCACGCCAATAGATGGCCTACCTCCGAGAATTGTACCTCTGAGATGGATTCCAGAACAAGAAGTCCACGCTCTTGCTATGGTACTCAATGTCCCGTTCCATCACGGTGACTGCCCTCACGCAGCTGGAGCCCAACGTCAACGAAGCCGAGAAATCATAGCAGCCCTTGAGACAGAAACACCCGGTGCGAGACATGGCCTATTGCATAGTCTAGAGCAGATACGTCAGATGCACGCCTCCTCTGCAAACACCTCCTCGGAGATTCGCTCATGCTCGCTATGTGGTGGAGTCACAAGTCGAGAAATATGTCAGTCATGTGTTATGCGTGCGTGGTTGGACGAACAGAAGTAAATCGCAAGCCAATTTACTCGTGGATTAAGTACCGCATTATGAATTCAGCATCATGGACCGCGATAGTCTAGAGTCTATGACAGTCGTGCAACTCAAAGAACTCCTCGCAGATCACTCCTTGCCCGTGTCGGGACGAAAGGCCGAATTGATTGACAGGCTTATGGAGAATCAAGAAGGCCCCCAAGAAGAGGATTCAGACAAGAAGGAGGAATCCGATATCTTAGAATCCAGGCAGGATACAGCAGCTGAGGCGATTGAGACAGTCGTGTCTGACATCGTAGACGACCCAGCTACTCATGAGGAATCAGATGTGACCTTTCAGACAATGGTGCTAATCGGAGCTGTAATTCTGGCCTTGGGACTCGTCATCCTGTCTCTCTGAGGCTATCATTTACTCCGTCTTCCAGATCTGCTCTTCACAACGTTTTCAAATCCCTATTCCCGCTCCCGCCGGGACCAATCCACGCCTCTGGCTTATTCCCGAGTATCTTGTCTATCGATTCCATGTGAGAATCATCGAGTTTCAAGGCAACATCAATACAACCCAGATTCTCTTCCAATTGTTTTGAATTCGTTGCACCGAGAAGAATCGTTGAAACATTCTTATTTTTCAGACACCAAGCCAAAGCAAGTTGCGCCATTGAACAGTCTAACTCATTTTCAGCATATGCTGTCAACTCCCTAACAATATCGACTTCACCCCTCTCTCGCCTATCTTCCAACTCTTCTTTCAACCAGCTGTAGATTTCCACAGTTGCACGAGAACCCTTGGGTATTCCATCGTTGTATTTCCCTGTTAAGAAACCAGATCTCAGAGGCGACCAGATCGTTGTCCCAATAGAATATGGAGATCGATAAAGAGGAAAGTACTCTTTTTCAAAACGATCTCTATGAAGCATATTGTATTGAGGCTGCTCGAATGAAGGGGGTTCAAGCCCCTCACTTCTTGCAATCCAGAATGCCTCGGTGATTTGCTGTGCTGACCATTCGCTTGTACCCCAAGCAGTAGATGCTCCCGACCTTACGATGTCGGTCATTGCTCTTACTATAGTCGAAGTTGGAGTATGCGGGTCTGGCCGGTGGCAGAATACCATGTCCACGTAGTCCAATCCAAGACGATCTAGAGACGCATCCATGCCCTCCATTATATGCTTACGAGACAATCCACGCTCATTGACGCCCGCCCCTCCCCAGAATATCTTAGTCGTAATTACTAGGTCTGATCTCCTCCAAAGTTCAGGATCCTCTTCAACCAATTCGGACAGAGCAAGACCGAAAATCCTCTCTGCTTCTCCTGCCGGCGTCCCATAGGCCTCTGCATGATCAAAGCAGTTCACCCCTGCTCCTCTAGCGATCTTCAAAAGCTCCTTCGCAGTTTCAATCCCTCGATCACCTGAAAGATCGCTCTTAACCCCGTATGTGGCCCAGAATCCGTAAGACAATACTGAAACCTGAATTCCTGTAGACCCCATCATTCTGTAGTACATGCCTTCTGCCATGAGTCGCCACTCACGGCTAGATACTCAAGCCTTCGCCAGATTCCTTCCAAGTTGTATTATCGCTACCCCATATACGGCAAGACATATGTTCGGTCAGCCATTGAAGGGGTCGGAGGAGTTACGCGTGGACCTCATTACAATGGATGATTTGACCAATGAAGAGGCGATTTCACTACTGGACGATGCAGAGCGTCTTCTTCCCATCGCCAAAGGCGACGTATACCTTCCACTCCTCGAGGGGAAGGTCTTAGCCAATCTCTTTTTTGAGAACTCAACAAGAACCCGGCTATCTTTCGAGACTGCTATGAAGAGACTCGGAGGCGAGGTTCTGAATCTTAGCGAAGTAGGATCGTCCGTTAAGAAGGGCGAGACACTCTATGACACAATGCAGATGATTGACGGGTATGCAGATGTCGCTGTAATAAGGCACCCCAGACAAGGTGCGGCACAATATGCTGCTGACGCTGTTCAGATACCGATAATGAATGCAGGTGATGGTGCTGGCAATCATCCGACCCAGACACTCCTCGATCTATTCACAATCCGTCATGGACAGGGCAAGATTGACGGTCTCAATGTGGTGCTGGTCGGAGATCTAAGATATGGACGGACAGTACACAGTCTGAGCCATGCCCTCAGTCGCTTCGGAGCTTCATTGACATTGGTATCCCCCGAACCTCTCAAAATGCCATCTGAGATCGTAAGAGACCTCAAATCTTCAGGATGTCATGTTGAAGAAAGTGAAGATATTGTCCCCGCTCTCTCATCTGCGGATGTTGTGTATATGACGCGAATTCAAAGAGAGAGATTCCCAGATGAAGCCGAGTACGAGAAGGTCGCTGGCATATACACCTTGAAGGCCGAGGATTTGAGGAGCGTACAATCCGATATGATGATCATGCATCCCCTCCCGAGGGTCAATGAAATCCATCCAAGCATCGATTCCACCGGCCACGCTTGGTATTTCAAACAGGCATTCAATGGCGTACCGACTCGTATGGCGCTACTCTGTCGGAGTTTAGGCATTCAGATTCCGGAGGCGGTTGTATGAGCGAGATGAGGAGAGTTTCGGCCATCTGTAATGGCACTGTGATCGACCATATACCATCCGGAAGCGCTGTTCAAGTCATGCGCATGCTTCATATTGACGGCTCCCATTCAAATCCGATTTCACTTGTGATGAATGTTCCCAGCGGCAAAGTAGGCCGCAAGGATGTACTCAAGATCGAAGATCGAGAATTAAGCCAAGAAGAGCTCGACCGGCTTGCTCTAATAGCCCCCTCCGCGTCAATAGCTATCATCCGGAATTATGGCGTGGCTGAGAAGAGACAAATTGAACTTGGTTCGGAACTAGTCAACATTGCAAGATGTTCATTTTTCAATTGCATAACTCAGAATCCGAATGAGCCCTTGCCTCATCGTTTGCGAGTTGTTTCCCAAGACCCTTTGGAGATAAGGTGCGCATACTGTGGCCGTGCACAATCTGTGGCTGAGATAATCGAATCACTAATCTGATCTACACGCTAGAGCATAGACGCCCAAACTTCAAACACGAACCAGCAAGCCAGAACCATGGTTGACGGCCGTCTGAACTTCTTTTTGCATTTCAGGAAGGCAGGGGGTACGAGAATCGTAAATTTGGCCATAGCAAACGGCGAGAGACTTTGGCCAATACACGATAATGGTAAACCATGTGATAAGTCTGGAACAACGAAAGATCTCAGTTCTATGAGTCATTCAGAGGCTACAGATTTCTTTAATCAGGCTATCAGAAAGAAGATTTCATTTGTTTCTGCACCAGGGGGTAAAGAGCTAGTTGAAGCAGCATTGGCACATCCGGATGTTAGGACCATATGCTCTCTGAGGAATCCTCGAAAGACCTGTCTCTCGAACTATAATTACGACTATTATCTCGGCCTTACCAACGAGACAAAACTAACTTCCTACTTGCATCATGCCGAGTATTCCAATCCTTTCACAAGATCCCTTCTGGGTTATGGAAATTCTGGACATAGAGAAGAAGACTCAATCAACGATGCTATCAGGATTCTACAACAGTTTGATCTTCTAATCAGGCTGGGCGATTCTGACTCTGATACCAAAATCCATGATGGGACGGGATGGTCTAATTTCGATGTCAAGTCGCATAGCACAAGCGGTGAAGACAGACTCTGGAAAATCTACAATCTATTGATCAAAGGACGCCTAATACGAGCCTTTGAACTCATGTTAGGAAAGAAGAGAGGTAATTTACAGGAAATTCCAACTAATTTGGTAAAATTAGATTCAGAACTCATGGACGTACTTTTTGAGACAGATTAAGCATTTACTAAATCGCATCTGAATCAATACAATTGTTGGAAATTGTGCCGCAGGAGCTCCAAAGATTCGACGTCTCCGTCCACCGCCTTCTCCAAGATCTCATTTGGAGCCATCCAACTTCCGCCAACCATTTTGACCTGGGGCAGACTCAACCACTCTTTTGCAGCAAGAAAATCCAGTCCCCCAGTTGCACAAATGTTGAGATCCCTAAGAGGGCCAACCCACGATTTTACCGTGTTCAAACCGATTTGAGAAGCAGGAAATACCTTGACATAATCGCAACCACGTTCCATTGCTTCCATGGCTTCAGAAATCGTTGAAACCCCTGGAATTATTGGCAAGGTCGATTGTCCCATGGCCGTGTAAAGTGCCGAAGTCATTCCCGGTGTCACACCAAAATGCGCCCCGGATGCAGCAACTGAAAAGAGACTCTCTGAATCGGTGATGGTGCCCACACCTACAATCAAATGTGGATGATGGGATAACAAATGTGAAAGAACGGCCATTGCGTTGTTATTGCGCAATGTTATCTCCAAGTAAGTCAACTTGACTTCCTTCATTAACTGAGCAACTAAGTCAGCCTGTTCAAAACTCGAAAGATTGAGAACCGGAAGAATTTTTTGCGATTTTTTTGTAAAATCCATTCCATCACCTCAATGAGTTTCCACCAAATTCTGGAGACGAGACATTTTGTCGAAACACGGAGAACAGCTCTCGGCCCAAACCAGGCTCAAACGTTGGCCCAACGGCTGGTTCACGACCTGTGAAATCCGCTTGGATTGAAACTATGCCTTGGTTTGAGTCAATTGTGATGATGTCTCCATCCTGAATGAATGAGATTGGACCCTTGGACGCTGCCTCAGGAGAAAGGTGAATGGCCGACAAGATACTGCCACTGGCTCCAGAAAGGCGACCATCGGTCAAGAGAGCTATTTTGATTCCAAATGATCTGACTGCCTCAAAGATAGGTGCTAGACCATGGAGTTCAGGCATACCGTTTGCCGCTGGACCTTGAAATCGTAAAACCACGACGCAATCATGATCGAATTGACCGGCAGCAAAGGCCGCTTTGATTTCAGATTGAGAATGAAAGACTTTTGCTGGCGCCTTGATGTACCTCTCCGCCTCTTGAACGCTAGAAATTTTGACGACGGCATGACCAAGATTTCCTTGTAATAGCTTCAAACCACCTTGAGGCTCAAAGGACTCGTCAAATCGACGTATGACCGAGCTATCATATTCAAATTCTCGATGATGATACATCAAACATCCATCTTCATCCAGAGAGGGTGTCAAACGATAAGCAGACATGCCGTCGGGATGGATTGTTGGGATATCAGCATGCAAATATCCGTTATCCAATAACTCGGAGATAAGGTAAGCAGTTCCTCCCAATGAATGAAATCTATTCACATCAGCACTACCATTTGGATATAATTTAACCAAAAGAGGCGTGACTGAGGAAACATCAGAAATATCTTGCAGTGTCAATACGATGCCTGCGGCTTTTGCTATGGCAATGAGATGTATTACTAGATTTGTAGAACCACCTGTAGCCATTAAACCCACCAGTGCATTGACTATCGAACGTTCATCAACCAAATTTGCGAGACATCTCTCAAAATTACGTTGCTTTGACCATTCCAAAACTTGCTTCACCGCTTCTTTGGTTAATTGCTCTCTTAGTTCACAATTAGGCGGAACAAAGGAAGCCCCTGGTACATGAAGACCCATTAATTCCATAAGCATCTGATTGGTATTCGCCGTTCCATAGAACGTACATGTGCCTGGACTGTGGTAAGCTTTTGACTCCATTTCAAGAAGCGCATCATCATCAAGCTCTCCCTTTGCATTTAACTCCCTTACCTTCTTCTTCTCATCGTTTGAGATTCCTGTCGGCATCGGGCCTGCTGGAATGAGTGCAGTGGGCAAATGGCCTGAAGTCAGGGCTCCGATCAGTAAACCTGGAACGATTTTATCACAAACCCCAAGCAATAACTGACCATCAAACATCTCGTGGGAGAGTGCAATTGCAGTTGATAGTGCGATAACATCTCTTGAAAACAGACTCATTTCCATGCCAGGCCTTCCTTGAGTGATTCCATCACACATGGCTGGTACTCCACCGGCAACCTGTGCTGTACCACCATACTCTAATGCAGATTGTTTGATTTGGTTTGGGTACGATTCAAACGGTTGATGAGCCGAAAGCATGTCATTGTATGCCGTTACAATACCGAGGTTCGCGGTTACGCCTCCAAGAATATCGCTCT
>JAZANC010000103.1:0-4089 GCA_036228805.1 Thermoplasmatota archaeon | reverse complement strand
ATAAAGCCGCAGATACTCAGATTCTACGTAAGCAGGCCGGTGGAGGAACTCGCAGAAGCCCTGAGGATACTCGAATCCAGCGGAAGGGTTTCCAAGGTCGTCGCACTACAGCCAGATCCAACCGATTATTACGCCTCTCCAAAAGATGCGGAGAAACTCCTCGCACCCATGAAGGAAGACAGGTCAATGAGAATACTTTCCCAGTCAGATCCTTTCTGTAGCCGATTCATCCAGGAGGTGCGCCTCGTGCTCAGACAGGGGTGGTACAACCCTGTATTCAAGGGCGTAGACCCAGTTGGTCGGATACTGATGTTCGTGGTCAATGATTACCTGGAGATAAAGGACGTCCACGTGCCTCTCAGCTATCTTGAGGAATTCAAACATGCATTTGGTGAAATGCTCGATAACTATCGGGATCGCCTTGTCGATATCTCGGTACTCCACGCGTTCAACGGGGTACCTGTTCACGATTGTGACGAGAATATCCAGTCGGTACTCGCCGATCTCGGTTTTTCTTCGATGGGCGATGGAGAGCGGTATCTACGTGGAGGAGTAGTTCAACCGAGACCCAGATCAGATGCTTACAGGGCTTTATTCCACCATCAGAACATGCACCAGAAGACGAGATGGGAGAATGAGACCATAGCGCTCGAGAACATAACTGAGCTGAGGGACGACTTTGCACTCAGAGGGAGGTGTGAGATGTATCGTGTAGACCTACAGTCGATGGCCTCTGCACATCAGCTCCATCAGGGCACAAATCTCAGGCATCATCTGATATGGGCGAGATACGCACATTTCCAGCGCCTCCTCACAATACGCAACTCAGAGCCTCCCGAGGAGGACATGGATGTTATACGATTCTTCGACGAACACCACGATGCGGATCTTTTCATGGAGCGCCATGCCCTGAAAAGATCCGAGTTCAGGAAGATAATATCGCCTCTTGTCCGCTCAGGGCACATCGTCCAAGATTACAGAGGCGGATTCAGAACCGTCAAACCTCTGAAGAATGTCGACCTCTGGGATGTGAAGCGGAGATACATCGAAGACCTTGTGGAGAACTATCCCATACTGACTCTGAAGCAAACAGAGAGACTTGCAGGATCTGCATTCTCTGCAGAGGAGATATCCGATGTCATGAGGGGACTCGAAGAAGATGGCGTACTTACCCGAGGATTCCTCGTGGATGATATGCAAGATGTGTGCTGGGGCCGATTGGAACTCTTAGAAAGCGGAAGTAGCGCAGTGAGGACCCGAGACTTGGTGATACCGCCGAGCGATACCCTGATACACTACTTCTCAAGCATCCTCCGTAGTCGATTCGGATACGGCTCAGCATACCTTGTCTTCCACAAAGAAGAGCCCATTGCAGCATTCAAGGCGAACACCAGGGAGGGATTGCTTGAAGTCACTGATTTCGTTGGCGATTCGGATCTTGAACGAGAGGCCCTCAGAGTCATGAAGGAATTCGCATGGGAGCATGACATGCCACTCTCAGGCAAGATATACGAGAGACTACGATCCAGATGAGTCCTTCCTTCGAAACGGCAACTCAAGAATTCTCATTACATGAGCATGGAGTTCAGGAAGAAGTCCGAAGAGCGCTAATGCCATCAAGAACATGGCACCTAGGCTCGCCACCTTTGCAGCATAGCTATGCGCGAATTCGAAGATATCCATCCCTAACCACCGCCAATCCGTGTAGCTCACATGCAACCACACTATCCCCGCGTTTCTGAAAGCATTCAGAACGAATATGGTGGGAACTGCGATGAGCAGGCCACGCGCCTTCCTCTTCCAACTAACATCGGACAATGCAACTATAGCACCAACGAAGACAATCATCGATTGTAATGCCGAGCAAGATAGTATGAACCCGATGCTAACCGGCTGTCCACTGGAGTTTAGCATAGGGAGGTAGAAACCACCTTCTCCAAGAGGTTCAGTTAAGATGACTCTGCTTCCGCTCCAGTCTGAAGTTAATATGTGGCCTCCTTGAGCTAGATCAACCATCATTGGCCCCAGCGAGTACGAACCAGCCCCCGAGGCCTCTAGCCACCAGACTGTGATTGAACCCGTCATTTCTACGAAGCTCATGTTAAGTGCCGGTATGGCATATACGACATAGTAAGGAATGACACTCCAAGCAACTGCCCCTCTGAGCCAAACGAGAGTAGGATCTAACCTTGAACCACTCATCTCAACATACGCCAGAACAATACTTGCAGGCAGACAGATCGAGGTCATGATCACAAGGACAGGATCCTGAATTTCGACATAGTGTTCCGCTAAGAGATACACGGAAATCCCCGATAGTACCCACCCGACTGCAGCATAAACGGAGCGACCCTCCGTTTTCTCGCTGTGAAACTCAATCGCTAGGCAAAGAGCGCCAGCCATTGTCATGAAGACCCTCATCATCTCGGGATGTACGCCTACAGCCTCTGAAAGGCGGTCGACTATGAGTCCGATAGGTTCCTTCATGGCATCCAACTACCCTCAACGTGTATAGAGGATGCCCGAATCCGATAGCCGTGCGTCACGATGAGAGGGGCGGCCCCCAAGCGACGGTCCTGATTCCAACAATCAATAACCCGCACGAACTAAGAGTCGTCCTCGAGCATCTTATCCGGGATTCGGACGGGACCTACGACATCATTGTCATTGACTCAAGTAGCAATTCCGAAACATCCGATTTGTGCTCGGAATTGGGTGTGGAAAGAATCGCGGATTCCAGCCGCACTAGAGCGGATGCATGTAATAACGGTCTTTCCTCGGTAGAAACCCCCTACACGCTTTTCACCGATGATGATGTCATACCTCCATCCGACTGGGTCAAGACTCTGATCAGGTGGTTCGACAGAGAACATGTAGCAGGCGTGGGAGGTACGAATTTTTCACCCGAAGAAGACCCATGGCTCTCCAAATGCACCGATGTAGCATTTGGAGCACGCGTCATGACCGCTGGAACCAGATATGGCGCAAGACCCGATGGTGAACTCGTCGAAGTCACACATAACCCCGGCGTGAATGTCGCATATAGAACAGAAGTACTCAGGGAAGTAGGAGGTTTCGACCAAGGCGCCATAGGTGCTGAGGACGTCCTACTCGACTCGAAGATAGTAAATGCCGGCTATCGACTATTCCTGGACCCTTCTTGCACAATGCCTCACCGGCGTCGACCTGCCATCATTCCCATGATGAGGCAGATTCGGAATTATGGCTATGTACGCAGACTTGCAATAGACCGAGAGCCGTCGCTCGGTTCACCCACGCATAGAGCCGTCCAGATGTTTCCCTTGCTTGCTGTTATTGCCATCCTAGCCTTGGTATACGGGGCAGCTGGTGGTGGAGCGCAGTGGAATCTTTGGTTCACGTTAGAAGGTGAATGGAACGTATCAAGAGCATCATTTCACTTCTCTCTAGGCGCAATGTCGCTCTATTTATTGATATGCGTGACCGGTGCTGCTATGGGAACCTCGCCCCACAGATCTTTAGGCACCGTACTCGCATCTTGTGTCACCATACCAGCGGCACACCTGGCTTATGGATGGGGGATGATTAAAGCCGAGTGGGGCCTTCTGAGAGGTTCTGTTTCAATCGTGGCAATCGATGACAAGGAGCGTTCTTGATGTCCGATTCGGAACGAGTAATCCTGAGAATAGGTCTGGATGATACCGATCACCCAGAGGGTGGGTGCACTACATACGACTTGAATGAACTATCCAGATTACTCATACAGAAGATAGATTCTGCAGAAGAGGTGGAGAGGAGACTGGTCAGGCTGTGGCCATTCGCTGAACGGAGAACTAGGGGCAATGCCGCATTATGTCTCATATTATCAATCGCCCCTCAAGATGTAGGGATGCTCTATGAAACACTTGACGATTGGATTCCGGAGCCGGATAATTCAGAAATCGAGAACGCATCGAGGCCGGCCATTGTTGCCGGTCTGGGAAGCGCCCCAGAGTCATGGTACTGGGATACAGCAAAGGGTTACGTGCCTCTCGTCGAAAGGCTATCATCCATCGAAGCATCCGATTACAGAGTAATCACCCGCAGTGATAGCCCCTATGGCGCGATCGG
>JAZANC010000102.1:0-6331 GCA_036228805.1 Thermoplasmatota archaeon | reverse complement strand
TCATCAATTTCCGGTCGAAAGCAATGTCTGCAGGGAGATACGACCCCGATGAGGACAAAATATTGACCGATCAATGGGCGAGAATAATCGTCCATCTCCCATACGCCTTCCAGGCAAAGAGAATGTTTCCGGACGTCTTTCGGCATGATCGAAGGAACCTCCCCGTGTGGGACGAGATAGAATCCGAGATAGGTCCTGAACCGATTAGAGAAAACTTTCCTGAAGGTATAGCAGGCGATTCAGAGTTCGAGTCAGCAAACGACGTGTATCGCAGGATGATATCCAAGACCGATCAGTTCAAACATTTCGTCGAGGAAAGGATAGAGAAGACTCAGAGAGCATCATCTATGGTCGGGAATCAATATACTGGGTCAATATTTCTTGCATTGATGTCTGCGCTAGAGTCCGATTTCAATGATAACCAGGATATGAAAGGAAGCAGAATAGGGCTCTGCGGTTACGGGTCCGGAGCAAAGGCCAAGGTTTTCGAGGGAATAATTCAACCTGAATGGAAACATATCGCTTCACGATTTTCATTGTTCTCGAGAATTGATGATCGTCAACCGATAGACAAATCGATCTATGAGGCACTACATCGAGGTTCTAAGCGCTCATCAGTAATCTCTCCTTCAGGCGAATTCGCTTTAATCTCAATAGGCGCCGAGGGCCACTTGGAAGGAGAGAGGCGATACTCCTGGATCAATTAGTCCAAGTCATATTTTATCTTTAGAGTCCTTACTCATTATGCATGATCTGGCGATCCGGGCTTGTCGTGATAATCCTCCTCCTCGGGATCTTGCCGGGTTGTATAAGCGATGAGGGGACGATTGGAAGTGACGACGCGCAGAATCGATTTGAGACTGACAAAAACAAGGTTTCCGCTGTGGACATCTCATATTATCCCCAGATATCCAAGTTCAATCATACCTATTTTGACCGGAACGGGGATCAAGTTGATTTCATCGACTCCCTGATTCAGAATGGAATTGACACGGTTCGGTTGAGAATATGGAATGGTCCATCCGAAAACTCCTCTTCATTCGCTGAAGTTTTGGAATTCTCCGATCTACTGAAATCAAAGGGGCTGAGAATCTGGCTATGTCCACATTATTCGGATACTTGGGCTGATCCAGGCCATCAAAAGACGCCCGCTATTTGGGAGTCACTGGATTTCGAAAGGCTGAAAATCGAAGTGTATGAGTACACTAGATACATAGTCACAGAAATTGACCCAGACTTCATTCAGATAGGAAATGAAGTCAACAATGGGATGCTGTTTCCCCATGGCAACATTCACCACAACATGACTCAATTCCTCGAGATTATCGAACAGGGGTCTAATGCGGTGAGGGATGCCTCAGACAGAGCGAAAATAATCCTTCACTTTGCAGGCCTCGAATCAGCACCCTCTTTTTTCCATAAAGTCAGACACATTGATTACGACGTGGCCGGGATCTCATACTACCCCCTCTGGCACGGGAAATCAATTGACATCGTTGGAGATGTGCTAGAAAATCTAGCAAATAGCACAGGAAAGGAAGTTATAATCGCCGAGACAGCATATCCCTTCACACTCGGTTGGAATGATTGGACAGACAATATCTTGGGTTCTGAAAATCAGATAATCTTTCCAGAATACCCTGCAACCCCTGAGGGGCAGAGAGACTTCCTCCATGATCTCAAAGAGCAAATTTTCGATGTTGAAGGCGGAATTGGTTTTTGCTATTGGGGCGCAGATATGATCTCCTGGGACGGCCCAGAATCTGTAAATGGATCCGTCTGGGAAAATCAGGCCGTCTTCAACTTTGAAAACAAAGAACTCCCTGTTTTGATGGAGTTCAATTTGAGTTTTTAGACGATATCGATCTGTTAATCACAATCCTCTGTACCTCTTGTGTACCTTCGTAGATTTGCGTGATTTTGGCGTCTCTGAAGAATCGCTCTGCAGGGAAATCAGTTGTATACCCGTAGCCTCCAAGAATCTGAACAGCTCTTTCAGCAACCCACATAGCGGTATCTCCGGCCAATAGCTTGGCCATTGAAGCCTCAGCAGTATGTCTGGGCCCTCCTGAATGGTAGTGTTGCTGTTTCGCCCAAGATGCCTTGTAGACAACCAGCCTTGCAGCTGAAATTTTAGTGGCCATGTCTGCAAGATAATTCCCTATGGATTGATGCCTCGATATCGGTTTCCCAAATGTCGTCCTCTGCTGAGCGTAATCCAAAGCAGTCTCAAATGCGCCCTGCGCGATTCCAAGGGCCTGTGCAGCGATTCCTATCCGAGAGTTGTCAAGCGCGTTCATAGCGATGGGAAAACCCTCTCCTGCACCTCTGAGCACGTTTTCAATAGGCACCCTGCAGTCTTTCAACACCAATGAGCAGGTATCGGAAGATCTGATTCCCAGCTTGTCTTCCTTCTTCCCCACAGAGAATCCTTCGAAACCCCTCTCCACTATGAAAGCTGTAGTACCGCCATGGCTGCGAGCTCCATATTCGGGATGATCAACATCCTTCGCGAATAGGACATATATCCCTGCACTACTCCCATTAGTAACCCACATCTTCTCTCCATTCAGTATGTAATGGGATCCGTCCTCGCTCAACTTCGCAGTGCAGCTCATTGCAGCGGCATCGGTACCCGAACCAGCCTCTGAAAGAGAGTATGCCCCGACCTCGCCTGCTGCTAGGCGGGGTAAGTATTTCGATTTTTGATCTTCATTGCCGTGAATCGATATTGTAGCAGCGCACAGGCCAACATGCACGCAAAACATGACTGAGAAGGAGGCATCCACCCTTGCAAGCTCCTCCACGACTATCGCCTCCGAGATGTCATCGATAGGATTCCCTCCATACTCCTCGGGGATAGTCATGGATTGCAGGCCAAGCTGGCAGAAGGAGTCCCATTCATCCAGCGGTGGACGTTGTTCTTTATCTCGCAATGCAGCGGTCGGCGCAAGAACCTCCTCCGCGAAATCTCTAACCATCTGTCTGATCATGGCTTGCTCGTCCGTTTCTCGAAAATCCATCTCCGCCTCAACTCAATGAGTAAGCCTAGGGTTGTTAATCCATCGTTTGGGCGATTATACAAAATACACGGGAGAGTCGAATAATTCAAGTTAGGATGGTTCGGCCCGCGGGTCGGATTGACATGGCCAGTGACGAGGACATCGAGTTCAGTGTTGCAGAAGATAGAAGATATACAAAAGAGCATCTATGGCTCCAAGTAATCGATAAAGAAGAGGATGAAGATGGTAATGTGCAGACGTCCGTCAAAGTCGGAGTAAGCGAGTACGTCTCTGCAGCGTGGGGCGAATTTATCCGCGTTACACTACCAAATCTACAGGAGCTAGAGGGCTTCGAAGATCCGTCAGAAAAATCGACCGAGAAGAAATCCTCTTTCGAGGGCGAGTTGGCCGCTGAAGATATACTCGTCACATTGAGAACGAGTGATGACGTGGTCCTCTTGGACAGCCCCTTTCCTTGCGGTATTTTGGAATTGAATGGCGAAGTCGAAGACTCGCCAGATATGGTCAACACGGAAGCATATGGGGATGGATGGCTAATGATTGTCAGACCACATGACTACGATGAAGATCATTTCTTGTCCCCCGAGGAATATATCGAATTCCTCGCTGAGGGGCTCTGATCAAGGCCAAGTCATCTTTGGCCATGACGAGGGGTCTTCGTTTTCCCAGTCTATTTCCGAAATAAGGCCAAGTATCTCGCTTCTATCTGATAGCCCCCTCTCAATTTGCATTCTGTAGAGGAAATCTTTGAGCCTGCCAAGCCTAAACCCCGGTTGGAGGAGAGTCTCCGCTGCAAGCATACGTCCGTCAATAAGGGCATGACCTCTGTTATCCGGCTGTTCTACGGCATCGACATACTGACGTCTACTATGTCCAATTACTTCCAGATAATCCAGCACGTCTTCCCTCTGAGGCGGACTAATTGCAGCATGAAATCTTCTGACCTCTTCGACACTGATTAGGGACGTTTCCGGCTCTATGCCCATCAGGAGCTCGAGAGAACTAATCTCGGCATTAGTCGCCTTGAGGCCTTGCCGTGATCGCAACACTGCCTCTTCTTTCGAAACACCTCCATTTGAGAACATGACTGCCAAGTCAACTGCTAGTTTTCCAGTAGGCGAATAATTCTCTGGAGGGCGTGAACCGGGCAGAATCTTCTGAAGAGCACCTTGTTCAGCCATTATCGAAATAGATCGACCTGATCCTGGCAGCTCAAGCATCTTTCTAAACTCTGTACCGATTCTCTCGGCAGACACTGAATCTAGCATCGGTAGGCTATCGCCCAGACCAGCCTCCGTCTCTTCTTCAATTTCCCACCCCTCTGAAACGGCAACAAATCGATACGCTCTGAGTATTCTCAAACCATCTTCTGAGAAACGCTCAGAAGCGGATCCAACCGCCCTAATTATCTTAGAGTCAAGATCAGAAAGACCTCCGAATGGATCGATAAACTCACCATCTGGATAAGATACGGCCATAGCATTCACAGTAAAGTCACGTCTAGATAGATCTTCCATGATACTGGTCCCGAAATTAACGACATCAGGGCGTCGACCATCGTTATACTCCGATTCAGTCCTTAGGGTGGTTACCTCCCATTCAGAATCAGATCCGGGAATCCTAACTACTACTGTCCCATATTTCGCTCCGTGAGTTAACGAATTTGGGAAAATTTTGACTACATCCTCTGGGGGAATATCTGTTGCGATATCTAGCTCCCGCTTACCTTCTATGATCAAGCCGTCCCTTATCCACCCGCCTACGATCCAAGCCCTACCTTCAGAAGCCAATTTTTCGAGTACCTCGGTATCGTTCTGGTCGAGATCGCTCAGCAGGGCTAGGCGGTCTCTCATAATTTGGCATATACGGCCTGCGTTTTATGGTGCCGTTGAGGCAGTGCTAAACGAGGGGCCTATACTTTCGGGCCGTGCAGGTCCAACTCGTACCCCTTGAGATTTTGAGGCCGCATGAGCATATCATCGTAAAAAAGGTAGATCAACTTGAACGTATGACCATCCGATGGAATGCATACACAAAGCCCTTACTCGTTGATAGAGAAAGCGGTACCATACTCGATGGACATCATCGCTATGAGATAGCAAAGAGAATGGGCCTGCTGTGTCTCCCTTGTGTGCTCGTTGACTACATCTTGGACGACTCGATCACCATCATTACCTGGCCTGGCAGCGATCGATCAGAGATATCTAAGGCGGATGTCCTGGAAGCAGCGTCTTCTGGGGAGCTACTCCCTCCGAAGACAAGTAGACACCTGTTATCGGATGACCTCCCGCCTATATCGGTCCCTCTTTCGAGACTTCTACTTCCTGCCATTTGATCCAGCCGCTTCAACAACAAGCGTAGATATCGCCATCCCAAGCTCTCCCTCAGACGGAGCGTCTATAGAATCAAGCATCTCAATAAAGTCGGAAGAAGGACTCCTACCGATTCTATCAAGAACTAATCTGGAGCGAGTTGCTTCGGATCTATTTTCATCCATGATTCCCTTAATACAAGCGGCTTCAACATATGCGCCCCTCCCTCTTCGAAGAATTCTCTCTAGAAGTGGGTCAGAGACAATTTTCACTACTAAATCCACAACATCCGGGTCTTCCATCCAAGAACTTTCTCTGAATCCTGCAGTCAGTATCGTAACAACCTCGGGCGCACGGGATCTCAGAAGATCCTGTATCCAGGGTCTTTCTAGTGCAGAAGACGCAGAGGCGGATATTTCTTTAGACGCGTCCGCGACACTACCAGTCACCTCCTCGGGGAGATCCTCTGGCATTCCATGGTATAGGCCTCCTCCCCGGTCACCTGACATGATATTGCTGAGAGTCCTACGAACTGCGGATGAGGAGTCTGATGCTATGGCTCGTATGTCTTCCTCACTGACTTTTCCTGAATCAATAAGCGCTGAAGCTGACAACTTCCTCACTGCACGATCTACATTTTTCAGGCCCTCGTGAGCCACTTTCGAGTCATATCGAATCAGACTAGACCACGCAGCCAGCCTAATTTTGGCATCACTGTCTTCGCATAGAACCCTCAGCACACCTTCGGGAGATGACGTCCGCGATGCAATTCTCGCTGCGAGGAGACGTCGATCGCTGCTCCCACTCGAAGCCAGTGACTCCGTAATACCGGGGTCCTTGCCGTCGTACCAGCGTTCAACTGCAATCAGAGCCCGCTTGACGAACCATTCGTCGTCATCATCAAGAAAAGGAAGAAAATGAGGCATTGCGGCTGGGTCGCCGTCTTCGAAGAGCTTTCTAACCGCCCTCCTTCTCTGACGAACATCCTTGTCCCTG
>JAZANC010000101.1:0-4330 GCA_036228805.1 Thermoplasmatota archaeon | reverse complement strand
AGGTCAGGATGTCGACCAGTGTAGCGTTCTCCTCGTCAGTGTCGAAGGAGGCCAGATCGATCCCGGCTGCCGCGAAGGCCGCGTCTGTTGGTGCGAAGACCGTGAACGGGCCATCTGCCTGCAGTGCGGACACCAAGTTTGCCTGGGTCAGCGCCGCCACCAGTGCATCGTGTTCCCCTGTACTCTGTGCGGTTGTTGGTATGTCATCAGATTCCTCTGCCGCCACTATCGGACTGAGAGACATTGCACCGATGGTGAATGTCACATACATTCCTATGATGATCGGCATGATCATTCTTGTATTCATGGACCCACGCAATCAAAACCATTAATGAAGGAGTGTTTGATTGCCGTGTTCGACGATATATACCTGTGTATCTAATCTGGCAATTCCCTGACTATGCCATGATCAGGTTGTACACATGTACCGCTTCTGGGTCCTTTGAGATAACTTCCCTTGTCACAGTGATTTCCCCCCCCTCTGGATACCTTGACTGCAAGGCCCCCTCTATTATCCCATCATCCAGTGCCCACACTGGCAATTCTCCGCCTTCTGGGAATTCAGAGAATTGTACCTTGATGTGGAATTCCGGTTCTAGATCGTAGCTGAGAGTGCCCAAACCTGCATGCTCCCACCAATCCATCATCTCGTTTAGGAACTCGATTTCTTGGCTGATGCCCCTCAGGCTGAATGCCAACTCTTGACCGACCCGATTCCCTATCTGCCTCATCAAGGACTCCAGGTCAATCCCGAAATCCCTTAGACTCGCGATTCCTCCGTGGTTCAGTTTCTTCCTTGCATCGCTTATTTCAAGTCCCGAGGCCATGAATGCGTCGATATTGAAGGGGGTGTCCTCCTCAGGAAGGTCCTTCTCGATCATCAGAACTTCGCGGATCTTTTCTAGGAACGAGCCTTGGTTTAGGGTTAGTTTCAACGGATCAGTAATTCTCTCCTCGGTGTACCTCTTGGACGCGATATCGAAGGGTATGGCCTCTTCCCAAATCGTCTCAATCAGGTTCCTCTGGTTCTCCGCGAACTGCGCGGATTCTATCACCAGGGCAGCATCATTCTTTCCCTTCCCAACAGGATTATCATCGGAGTTCAGGTATTGAATAACCTCATTTTGATCCATCACTGCACCTTGGGCCTCCATTTCTTCCGAGTGGCGGATTTCGATAGCCTCATGGAGGTCGCTGTAGAATCTAACTGTCCTCTTGTCCAATTGAGCCAGAACACGAACCCTGACTCCTCTCTTTGCAGCATCGTTGATGGAAGTAATGGTGGCATTCCTGCACAGTGGTAGAATGCCGAATCTTCCGAGAATCATTACCAAGTCAGATTCTGAATCATTGCCCATTTTCTCCAGTCTACCAAGAATCCTAACTCTCTCCTTCAGGATTGTGAACTTCGGGTTATCTTCGGCTTCGACCTCTTGGAATTCGAAATTTGAACTCTCAACGGAGGACTGAATCTCCTGGAAGCTGCTCTCTATCCTATTCAGTTGTCTCCTGCGAATCTCAATGAGCTGTTCCACGGCTTGGTCTATCCTGGGACAGGTGAATCTCATTGGCCTGTCAGCAATTACGGAAACCATTCCCTTCTCTTGAAGGTCCTCCAGAGCCTTGTAGGCATCCAGTCTCGTCACTCCCAGTTCCTTAGCCACCTCACTAGCCTTCATGCTAGGCTTCCCCGCGAGGACGTTAACCACCGAGACTTCTCTTTCAGAGAGTCCAGAATCGCTTAGTATCTGGTTCCAGTCCATTTATTGTCCCCCATCGCCGTCAAGAGCCGAGATAATCTGAGCTACGTGCTTCCTTGGCCTGAACAGCCAGTCGTAAACGTGGTGAACAGTGTTGTCAGGTCCGATAACGAACGAGGATTTAGAAGGAAACAAGCCTAAGTGAAGAGGAACCCCGAATTTCTCCGCCACATTTCTTTCCTGGTCAGAGAGAAGAGGGAATGGAAGATCCAACTCCTTCTTGAATTTCTTGTGCTGTTGAACCGTGTCCTGGCTGATTCCGATTACCTCAACGGAAGGCTCGAGAGACTGGAACAGTTCATACTGTTCTTTGAAACTCAGACATCCCCTTTTGCATGTCGGGGAACCGCTTTTTGCAAAGAAGAAGACTACCTTCCACTGGCCATCGAGGTCGGACAACCTGAACATATCGCCCTCGCTTGTCTCTAACTCGAATTCAGGAGCCGCTTCTCCGATTTTGAGGACCATGTCTTTTTCACCGTTTCGGAATTATATGGCCTGCTCCGTTTAAACTGCAGGTGTGGAATGGTCAAATAAATGCTTTATAAAGAAGTGTTTCAATCTCCGGAAATAACAATCCTGCTCTGTCGTCATGATTTCCTCAGCCAAAATTACGCTAGCCCTGGCCATTTCTTCTTGATCGCTCTGAAGATAACTCTCGATATCACCATCGACGAAAGGAGGAATGCCACAGAAACCCAGATCGGTGCTTCACCGCTTGTGACTAGGAAATATGTGATTATGACTATTCCAGCACCGTAAAAGGCTCTGAATATGGAGAAAATGAGGAACGACCTGAACAACCGATTTTCTAGAAGCCTTGAGAGTGGACCAACCCTTTCTCGTTCTGACATAATTGAAACTAAAGAAACCACGAACATCTATTTTCCTGCTTTAATTTGCTTTTGTCTAGCAACGGCAAGGCTACAGGGAAGGGAGTCGGGAAATGGAATTAATAAAATTCGAAATGCGGATATTAGTCTGAATTAAATAAACCACGTTGGCACATTCCTACGATAGGAATGGTAGTTAATGAGCTCTCAGAAGAAAATAGACGCATACCGGTTACGGTATTGACTGGTTTCCTTGGTTCAGGCAAGACTACCTTACTGAACCACATACTTACTAGTACCGAACACAAGATGAAATTCGCAGTAATCGAGAACGAGTTCGGGGATGTCGGGATAGACGAGAATATCCTCGTTGAGAGCTCAGAAGAAAGCATTATCGAGGTGATGAACGGCTGTATCTGTTGTACAGTCAGAGGGGATCTGACTGATTTGCTAAAAAAGATGCATGAGAGGATAAAGGACTTCGATGGCGTACTGATAGAAACAACTGGCCTGGCAGACCCGGCACCAGTGGCTCAGACATTTTTTGTCGATGATGACATCGTCGATAAATACAAGCTGGACGGAATAATCACAGTCGCCGATGCCAAACACATCATCCAGCACCTCGATGAGGAAAAGCCAGAAGGTGTCGAAAACGAGTCAGTTGAACAGATTGCGTTCGCGGATCGCATCATGTTGAACAAGATAGACCTCGTTTCAGAGGAGGAGCTCGAGGAGGTCGAGAGCAAAATCAAGTCGATCAACAGATTCGCACCAATGTATCACACCGAGAACAGCATCATCGATCCGGTGAATCTGATCAACATAGGATCATTCGATCTAGAGAAGACCCTAGAGATGGATCCAGAGTTCCTAGACACTGAAGCCGAACACGAGCATGATGATCGTGTAACATCAACCAGTTCTAAGTTCGAGGGAGCACTCAATGTGAACAAACTCGAGAGATGGATAGGGGAGCTGATGCAAACCAAGGGCGAGGACTTGTTCAGATACAAGGGAGTCCTTGCCGTCAAAGGTATGGATCAGAAATTCGTCTTCCAGGGTGTTCATATGCTGTTCGGAGGGGGCTTCAGTTCCGAGGTACCGCCTTGGAAGGAAGGTGAGACTAGGGAGTGCCGATTCGTCTTCATAGGTAGAGATCTGGATCATGAAGAACTCCAGCAAGGACTGATGGACTGCAAGGCAGAGGAACTCAGATTCAAGGTTGGTGACACCGTTTACGCTAACATCGGCGAGTTCACAGAAGGCAGGATCCTGAAATGCTGGGATGAAGGCAACCCGTATCGAGTAGAAATCCAGAACGAGGAGAGGTCAAATGTCTGGGTACCCATAGACAGCAACGACTACGTCATCCCCGGATGATTGAATAAACAGCCTATCTAACCTCCAAACTAGCAATTATATTCGCGCCTCTTATGCAACGTTAGTGCGCAAAGTCGTAGATATCATACCGACCCACACAGTGAGGGAAGGAGGGGGGTTCAAGGTTCGTAGACCCTCTAGGATGAATAGCGTACTGAGTCCTTTCTTATTGATAGACGAAATGGGCCCAGTCGATTACGGTCCTGGCGAGGCCGTCGGGGCCCCCTGGCACCCTCACAGAGGGTTCGAAACAGTGACTTATCTCCTTGATGGGAGGATGCAGCACGAAGATAGCGCCGGCAACAATGGCGAGTTGAACCCCGGAGACGTCCAATGGATGACCGCGGGCAGGGG